>JAIRWE010000124.1 GCA_031253365.1 Oscillospiraceae bacterium
TCAAGCGGATTTTTTGTCAGACAAGGCAATTTTGACGCGAATATCAGTGATATTTAAGGAAAAATTAACGCAGTATGACGAAAAATCGGCGAAAATATGGGCGTTTTGACTGCTGAATATAGGTTCTAAAGTCGATTTGCTGACGAGGGTAGCCAACAAATTAAAATCGGGTTGTTTCGGCGGTATCTGTGCGTTTTTGTCTGCTGTCGGCAACGACGGCGGCGACGGGCGCGCTTTTTTTGTTTTTGCTCCCGAGGGGTTTGGAGGTTTCCTTATGGAAAATATTGATTTCACTTTAATGGACCCGGTCTTTGAAAAACACGAGGGGGAAGAGGGCGCGCTTATCGCGGTTTTGCAGGAGGCGCAGGCGTTGTACGGCTGGCTCCCCCCCGAACTGCTGTCTTATGTCGCGGAAAAAACGGGCGTCCCCCCCGCGAAGGTTATGGGCGTCGTCACGTTTTACGCGCAGTTTCGGCTCAAACCCGTCGGAAAGTACCTAATCTCGCTTTGCCAGGGAACGGCGTGCCACGTCAACGGTTCTGTTGAAATTGAAAAGGCAATCGGCGATTATCTGGGCGTGAAAGAAGGCGAAATCACCGCCGACGGCTTGTTTACCTGTAACAGCGTCGCGTGTCTGGGCTGTTGCAGCCTTTCGCCCGCGATGATGATAAATTCAAAGGTCTACGGCAACCTGACCGGCGCGAAAGCGACGGAAATCCTTGAAAAAATAAGAGCGGGGGAGGGCGCGAAATGAAAATCACCGTCGGAAAGGGCAGCTGCGGAATAGCGGCGGGGGCGGACGCCGTGTTCGATTTGCTCAGCGAAAAGGCGCCCTGCCCCGTCACGGTTACGGGGTGCGTGGGGGCGTGCTATCTCGAACCGATTGTAAACGTCGATACGGGCGGGGCGGTTCGGACTTACGTTAAGGTTGACGAAAACGGTGCGCTGGAGATTGTCAAGCTGCTTGCCGGCGAGGAAAACAGCGCGGGCGATTACGCGATGAAACCCGAAGACGGCGAAAACGGGCAAAGAATCGCTTTGAGGAACTGCGGGCTTATCAATCCCGAAAACATAGACGATTATATGGAAAGGGACGGCTACAAAGCCGCCGAAAAGTGCGCGCGCTCCCTTTCGCCCCCGCAAGTTATACAAGAGATTAAAATTTCGGGGCGGTGCGGGCGGGGCGGGGCGGGTTTCCCCACTTGGTTTAAGTGGCAGGCGGCGCGCGATTCGGAGGGCGACAAGAAATACGTTATCTGCAACGCGGACGAGGGCGACCCCGGCGCGTTCATGGACAGGGCAATCCTTGAAGGCGACCCGCACGCCGTCATTGAGGGGATGATTATCGCCGCCTACGCAATCGGCGCGGACGAGGGAATAGTATACGTGCGCGCGGAATATCCCCTCGCCATTGTTCGTCTGGAAAAAGCCCTGGAACAATCGCGCGAAAAAGGGTTCCTCGGCGAAAACGCCTTTGGCGGCGGGGATTTGCCCGAGGCGGCGCGGCGGTTCGACATTCGTATAAAAGAGGGGGCGGGCGCGTTCGTGTGCGGCGAGGAAACGGCGCTGATAGCCTCGCTGGAAGGCGAGCGCGGAATGCCGAGGCTCAAGCCGCCGTTCCCCGCGCAGAAAGGATACCGCAAAAAACCCAGTAACATAAACAACGTCGAAACCTACGCGAACATTCCGTGGATTATCAGAAACGGCGGGGAGGCGTTCGCGGCGATAGGAACGGAAAAATCCAAAGGCACGAAGGTTTTCGCGCTCACGGGGAAAATCGCGAAGGGCGGGTTGGCGGAGGTTCCGATGGGGTGTACCGTCGGGGACGTGGTTTATAAAAACGGGGGCGGGGTAAAGGACGGAAAGGAATTAAAAGCCGTTCAGCTCGGCGGTCCGTCGGGCGGGTGTATCCCGAAACGGCTGACGGATACGGAAATTGATTACGGCAGCCTTGCCGCCACCGGCGCGATAATGGGTTCAGGCGGCATGGTCGTCATGGACGAAACGACCTGTATGGTGGATATGGCGCGGTTTTTTTTGGACTTTACCTGCAAGGAAAGCTGCGGGAAGTGCACCCACTGCCGAATAGGGAACAGGCGTATGCTGGAAATCCTTGAACGGATTTGCCGGGGAGAGGGGAAAGAGGGCGACATCGAGCTTTTAACCGAGCTGGGCGGGGAAATAAAGGCGGGTTCCCTTTGCGCTTTGGGGCAGACCGCGCCCAACCCGGTCCTTACGACAATCCGCTATTTCAGAAACGAGTATGAAGAGCATATAGTCGATAAAAAATGCGCCGCCCGGCAGTGCAAGCCCTTGCTGACTTTTTCAATCGACGGGGAAAAATGCGCCGGCTGCACGCTCTGCGCGAAGAAATGCCCATACGGCGCGATTGACGGCGCGGTTAAGTCGGCGCACGCCATCGACGCGGAAAAGTGCGTCAAATGCGGAAGTTGCGCCGACGTCTGCAAGTTCGGCGCGGTGAACACGAAGTAGGATGAATACGCCCATGATAAAACTAACCGTAAACTCAAAAGAAATTACCGCCGACGCCGGCAAAACAATCCTTGAAATCGCGCGGGAAAACGGTATCGAAATTCCCACGCTTTGTCAGGACGAGCGAACGCAAATGTACGGCTCTTGCGGGCTTTGCACGGTCGAAATAGGGGACAGCCCCCGCCTTTTCCGCGCCTGCTCAACCTACGCGGAGGACAAAATGGTCGTTCGCACCGATACGCGGCGTATTCGCGAGAACCGTAAAGTCGCTCTGGAACTGCTTTTGTCCGACCATACGGGCGATTGCCGCCCGCCCTGTTCCCTTGCCTGCCCCGCCGAAACGAACTGTCAGGAATACGCGAGGCTGATTGCCGAAGGCGACTACGGGCGGGCGTGGAGCCTAATCCGCGAAAAGGTTCCCTTTCCCGCGTCAATCGGGCGGGTTTGCCCGCGCCCGTGCGAGGAAGCCTGCCGCCGTCGATTGGCGGACGAGCCGGTCGCCATAGCGGCGTTGAAGGCGTTCGCGGGGGATTTTCCCGGCGAGGAAAAGGCGTCCGCGCCGCCCACGGGGAAGAAAGTCGCCGTAATCGGCGGGGGTCCCGGCGGGCTTTCGGCGGCGTATTATCTGCGCCTGAAAGGACACGGCGTAACGGTTTTTGACGCGCAACCCGAAGCGGGGGGGATGCTGCGTTACGGAATCCCGGAGTACAGACTGCCCAAAGATATTTTGCGGCGGGAAATAGATTTGATTGTTCAAACCGGCGTCGAAATAAAAACCGGCGTCAAAGTCGGGAGGGATATGACGCTTGACGGGTTGCGCGGAGAATTTGACGCGGTAATCGCGGCGGTCGGCGCATGGAGTTCGTCGGGTATGAGGTGTCCGGGCGAGGACTTGGGCGGGGTAATCGGCGGGATTGATTTTCTTCGGGGCGTCGCGGAAGGCGGCGGCGTTTCCATAGGGGGGAAGGTGGCGGTCGTCGGCGGCGGAAACACCGCCATGGACGCGTGCAGAACCGCGCTGCGCCTGGGCGCGGGCGAGGTTTATTGCGTTTATCGCCGCACCCGCGAGGAAATGCCCGCCGAAAAGGACGAAATCGTTCAAGCCGAGGAAGAAGGGGTGATTTTTCGGTTCCTTGCCGCCCCCGCCGAAATTACGGGCGGCGCGGACGGCAAAGTCGAAGGCGTGCGGCTGCAAATTATGCGGTTGGGCGAACCCGACGCGAGCGGGCGGCGCGCCCCCGTACCCGTTCCCGGGGAGGAAGAGGTTTTAAGGGTCGACACCGTTATTTCCGCAATCGGGCAAAAGCCCGAACTTTCCGGCTTCGAGGCGCTTGAAAAAACGAAGTGGGGAACGATTATCACCGACGAGCGGACGTTTATGACGGGGTTAAGCGGCGTGTTCGCCGTCGGCGACGCGACGGGTAAGGGCGCGGATATAGCCGTTTCGGCAATCGGTGAAGGGCGCAAATGCGCCGAAGCCGTCGACGCGTTCCTGACGGCGGGCGGTTTCCCCGTCGCGGAAAGCCCGTATCTCGTGAAGTCGGAAAAAACCCCCGAAGACTTTTCGGAGGTTGAAAAACGCCCGCGCGTCAAAATAAAAAATCGCCCCGCTTCGGAGCGGGCGCGGGATTTCAGGGAAACGGGCGCGGGATTTTCAAAAGAAGAAGCCGGGCGCGAGGCTTCCCGTTGCCTTTCGTGCGGATGCGGCGATTATTACGACTGTAAGCTGATTAAATACGCCAACCGGTACGCGGTTCGCCCGGAAAGGTTCGGCGGCGCCGTTCACAGATACAAAGTACCCGACGACGACCACCCCGAAATTGTCCGCAACCCCGAAAAGTGTATATTGTGCGGGCTGTGCGTGCGCGTTTGCGAAGAGGTTAAGGGGATTTGCGCGCTCGGGTTCAGCGGGCGCGGATTCGATACGACGGTGAAGCCGGCTTTGGACGCGCGCCTGCGCGATACCGCGTGCGACTCCTGCGGGGAATGTGCCCGGGCGTGTCCGACAGGGGCGATTATGACGCGAAAGCCCCCCGAAAGCCCCTAATCCGTCCAGAATTTTTCCCGCTCGTCGCGCTGGGGTCTTTCCATGAGCGCCCTGAGCGCGTCTTTCGGTTTTACGCCCTCATAGCACACGCCGTAAAGCTGTTCAAAAATCGGAACGTCCACGCCCTTTTCCGAAGCGAGGCGCAGAGCCGTTTTCACGCAGCCGTACCCTTCGACGGTACCCACGCTCCTTACCGCTTCCTCAGCGGGGATTCCCCGCCCTATCATAATCCCCGCCCGATGATTGCGCGAATGTTCCGAGGTGCAGGTAACAATTAAATCGCCCACCCCCGCCAGCCCCGTAAAGGTTTGCCATTTGGCGCCGAGGGCGGTTCCGAGCCGCTTGATTTCGGCTAACCCCCTTGTCATAAGAGCCGCGACGGTATTGTCGCCCAACCCCATTCCCAAAGCTATCCCGCAGCACAGGGCTATGGGGTTTTTCAGCGCGCCGCCCAATTCGCAACCGATTAAGTCGTCGTTGACGTAAACGCGAAAGCTGTTGGTCTGCAGCGTTCTTTGAATATACTCCGCGCTTTCGCGGTTTCTGCCCGCCGAAACCACGGTCGTCGGAATACCGCGCCCCACCTCTTCCGCGTGGCAGGGACCGGTCAGCACCACGACGGGATTATCGGGGACGGCGGCGGCGAGCGTTTCGGAAAGCCGCTCCCCGCTTTCCCCGGAAAAGCCCTTGCCCACGTTCACGATTACGGCGTTTTCGCCGACGTAAGGGGCGGCTTCCCCCGCGACGTCCCGCACGAATTTCGAGGGAATCGCGAATATCACTATTTCCGCGTTCCCAACGCATGAAATGTCCGAGGAAAATTCTATCCCGCCGGGAATTTTCACGCCCGGCAAAAGCCGCTTATGTTCCCCGTCGCGCTTGATTTCCTCAATTTCTTCGGGGAACTTGGTATAAGCGGTGACTTTATGCCCGGCGCTGTGCCATAAAACCGAAAGCGCGGTTCCGAAACCGCAGCCCAATATCGTTATATCAGCCATCTACGCACCCTTCGCGCGGGGAAAACAGCCGAACATCCCCTCGGCGTCATTTCCTCGCGCCTATCTTTTTTTCTTTTTTATCCATCAGGCGATAAATGTTGCCCTTATGCTTGAAAATCAGAATCACCGCTATTATCGACGAAAAGACGACCGCCGTAAAAGCGTCGGGTCTTTTATAGACGTAACCCCACATTACGTACAGGCACACGGGAAGGGCGGACGCCGCGATTATCGAGCCGAGCGAAACGTACCGCGTTATCATCACGATAAATATGAACAGCATAAGCAAAGTCAAGGCGGAAACCCAGTCGATTACGAACAGCGCGGAAACGGTCACCAACACGGATTTCCCCCCTTTGAACCCGTAATAAACGGGGAATATATGCCCCACGACCGCCATAAGCATGGAAAGCCAGCCCGCGTAAGACAGGGCGTTGCCGCGCTCAAAGACGTCCGTGCCGAGCGCGTAATAAAACATCAGCCGCGTCAGCATAATGGATACTACCCCTTTCAGCACGTCGAAAAGCAAAACGGCGGCGGCGGCGGCGACTCCCTGTGTGCGAAGGGTATTGGTAAGCCCGGGGTTTCCGGAACCCTGCCCGCGAATATCGGTTCCGCTTTTTATTCTCGCGACGATAATTGCGGGGTTGACCGAGCAGATGAGATAGGGCGCGATTATCGCGAACGCGACGCAAACGTAAAGCATGGTATCTTTAACCTCCTTGAAACGGCGGCTATTCCCCCCTTTCGCGGGGGATTATCCTCACCGGCGTGGCGTCCAGACCGAACGCCGCCCTTATTTGGTTTTCGATGTACCGCCGATACGAAAAATGGAACAGCTCCGTTTTGTTGCAAAACACCACGAAAGTCGGCGGTTTCACGGCCGCCTGCGTGACATAATAAAGCTTCAGCCTGCGTCCCCTGTCGGACGGCGGCTGAACCCGCGCGAGCGCGTAGGACAGCAAATCGTTCAGTCTGCCCGTGCCTATCCGCGTAAGATTTTGCCCCAACGTAAGCTTTACGGCGTCGAACAGCTTATTTATTCTCTGTCCCGTTTTTGCCGAGATGAACACGACGGGCGCGTAAGGCATGAACGAGAAGTCCGCCGCCAATTTTTTCTTGTATTCGTCCGCCGTAAAAGCGTCTTTTTCAACGCAGTCCCACTTGTTGACGGCGATTACGCTGGCTTTGCCCTTATCGTGGGCGAACCCCGCGATTTTG
>JAIRWE010000067.1 GCA_031253365.1 Oscillospiraceae bacterium
CGCCGCGACGAGCTTGTGAGAATCGGTCTGCTTCACGATATAGGAAAACTAAGGATTCCCCCCGAAATAATCAACAAACCCTCGAAACTTACCCCGGATGAGTTCAAGGAAATCCAAAAGCACCCGCTCCATACGCTTGATATACTTGTCAAGTCGGGCATAAAGAACCGCACGCTGCTGACGGGTACCGTTCAGCACCACGAAAAAGTAAACGGCACGGGGTATCCTTGCGGGCTGCCGTCGGATGAAATAATTGAGTTCGCGAAAATAACCGCCATTTCCGATATATACGACGCAATGGTCACCAGGCGCGTCTATAAGGAACCGCACTCGCCTTTCGTGATTTTGGAAGCGTTTTCGCACGAGGGATACTCGGAGCTGGATATTTATTACGTAAAGATGTTTATCGACTGTATGACGGAGGAATTAAAGGGCAAGCAGATTTTGCTTTCGGACGGTTCGGTCGCGAAGGTGGTTCTGGTGAACCCGCGCAACCTTCTGTACCCTATCGTGGAGGTAAACGGGAATATTCTCGCGACATCCAAAAGCATCTATTGCGAAAGAATGTACAACGCGTAACCGTCGGGGCGGGCTTTCGGAAGTACCCTGTTGACAAACGCCGCCCTTTGATATATAATAGACCGCAGGGGGGTATTCGGAGGGGGCTACCTTCAAAAAATTACGGGGGTATAGCACAGTTGGGAGTGCGCTCGGTTCGCATCCGAGAGGTCAGCGGTTCGAATCCGCTTATCTCCATAGGCAATTCTCCGGGGGTGTCGCCGTGAAAAAGATAACGGTCGTTTTGTTGGCGTCCGTAACGTTGCTTGTTTCCTGCGTCGATATTTCGGGCGGAACGCCGTCGGCGTCCGTAAACGCCGATACGGACGGTTCCGAACAAGGCGAAATATACAAAACTTACCGTTTCAGCGAAAACGACGAGTCGTTCCTGGCTGAAACGGTGTTTGCCGGGGATTCGTTGGCGGCGGATTTATCGGGGTTCGGGTTGGCTCAAACCGTTATATCGGATACCGAAATGTCGCCCGAAACCATGGGCGACTATAAATCGCAGGACGGGCCGGATATAATCACCGCGCTGATAAATTCGGACGCGGCTCACGTCGCGATAATGTTTAGGGCGGGAAACGAAAGCGGCGCGACCGCCTGCGTCGATTACACCAAGAGGCTCCGCGCCTGGGTTCCGAATATTTCCGTGTATGTCCTGTCCGCCCCCCCCGTTTCCGAAAACGAAAAGAACGGCGCGATAAACGAGTACAACCTTTTCCTGAAACGGGCAATCGAAGAGCTTGGCGACGACAAAACCCATTACGTCGAAATAGGCGTCGAATTAAAAAACGCTTCCGGCGCGCTCAAAAGTATGTACGCGACCGAAGCCGGTTCGGACAGGCTTACCGAAAAGGCGTATCACGCGGTATTATGGCAGTTGTGCCGTTACGCCGAAAGCGAACAGCCCGCGAATTAACGCGGGGTTACCGCGTCATAGACGCTGATTGCCATAAGACACATCCTCCCGTTGTGATAAGGACATTTCCATTCGTCAACAACGGGCATTTTTGCCGGAACGCCGTTTTTATCGACCTGCGAGTGCCATTCCCCGCCCGCGCGGGCGTCGATGATTTTCGACTTGATATACGCCCATAAACCCCGCGCCTTTTCCAAAAATCGCTCCTCGCCGTACAAGCGGTACGCGTCCAAGAAACCTGTGAGCGCTTCCGCCTGCGCCCACCAGACCCGCGCCGTGTTGACGACGCCCGAAACGCTTTCGTAATTCATCGCGTCGCCGTCAAACGCCGAACCGCGGATTTTTTCGGCGAGGGCGCGGTTCATTGCCCGGACGTTGCCGCGCAGTTCGCGGGGCAAAGCGTCGCCCGCTATATCCAACGCCCTTCCCATGAGCCACGCCGCCTCGATATCATGCCCGTAAGAATGGATATTACCCCTGACGTTCATATCCTTATCGAAAAAAACCAGTAACCGGGCGTTCTCTTTGTCATAAATCTTCTCATAAGTCAGCGACAGCAAAAATTCAAGGCGCTCGGCAACCCTTTCGTCCTTGCGGACGCGGTATAATTCCGTGTACGCCTCGATAAGGTGCAAAACCGTGTTCATCGTCTTTTCGGCGGCGATATTGTTCTCCGAAAGCTCGTCGTTCTCGCGGTCGCCCCACTCGCGCGTGCAAGCCTCCCGATAGGAAACGCCGTCGGACAGTTTTTCCTCAACCGCGTTAAATATTTCCGTCGCCAACCCCAACGCGGACTCGTCGCCGCTCGCGTCGTAATAACTCGCGAGGGCGTATATGAAAAAAGCCTGACAATACCCGTGCTTCATGGTTTCGGCGGCGGTTCCGTCGAATTTTACCGACCAGTAAACCCCTCCGTATTCGCGGTCGACACAGTTTTTCACCGCGAAATCATAACAATGCCGCGCCATTTCAAGACATACGGGCTCTTTCAAAACAAGGTAACAGTTAGAATAAAACCACAGAATCCGCGAGTGAAGCACGGTCCCCTTATCGTACCCGCCGTCAATTTTCAGGTCGTGGCTCATATATCCGTAGAACCCGCCGTTCACGCGGTCGGCAAGCGCGTTCCAAAAAGGGATGATATGGTTTGTAAGCTCGTTTTTTATTTCATCGTACATAATACAACCAACCCGCTATTTGAATATTCTGTTCATAACCATCCCCGTCGTCGGCTTCGGGTAAAAATACGTCGATTTTTGCGGCATTTTCCCGCCCGTAAGCGCGACGTTGCGTATCTCGCTGACGCGGGTGGAATTGAGCAGGAAACAGCAATTCGCCCGCTTTTGCTCCACCGCGGCGACAGCGTCGTCCGCGTTCCTCGCGAAGGTTATGTTAATCTGGGCGTCCGTGTTCGCCTTGTCTATCCCGAGTATCTTTTCCAAAACAAGCGAGTGCAGAACACTGACGTCAAGGTTGCGCAGATAGTTATGCGCGTCCGGCATGACTGCGGTCATTATGCCCGCGTCTTTCAATACCATAAGGGTATACCCACCACCCCCGCCGTAAAGTACGAAGGCGTTTTTCCCGCTTTTGCAGGCTTCGTATGAGCTTGATTCCGCCTTCTCGCGGGTCAGGCGCGGCGTTATGTCGAAATATTCGGCGCACCTTGCCGCAGTTTCTTCATGGCTGTAACGCGGCAAATCCCGAACAATCCTGTGGGTTGGGAACACAACCAAGCCGGGGTTTTCAAGGTTGACAAGTAACATGGGAATGTACCCGGACGTTCCTATGTCAACTTTGTTTTCCCTGACGAATTTCATGTATTCCAGCGCGGTTTCGTAACGGTGATGCCCGTCGGCGATAAACAGCTTCTTGTTCGCCATCTTCGCGGTGACGGCGGAAATTACGCCCTCTTCCCAGACGCGCCACAATTTATGCCTTACCCCGCCCTTATCGGTGAACGCGCTGTCGGGTTCCCCGGAACTCGCCCCGTCTATGAGGGAATAAACCGCCCCGTCCTCGTCGGAGTACAGCGAATACACTTGGCTGAAATTGCAGCCGGTAGCCGTTATAAGATTAAACCTGTCGGTTTTGTCCCTCGAAAGCGTTTCCTCGTGCGGCAAAATAATGCCTTTGTCGAAGTGTTCCAGCTTAACGAGCGCAACAAAGCCTTTCAGGGAATAAAGGGCTTCTTTATATGTGAAGTCCATTCCGTAAACGTAGAAATTTTCCCCCCTGTCTTCCGCCAAAACGCCCTTTGCCAACCAATTATTCAGGCAAGCCCGCGCCGCGCCGTAAACGCCGATGTCTTCCGAAGACGCGCCGCGCGGATTGGGCAGTTCCAGCCTGACGATGTTGTTCGGGTTCATGTCAAGCAGCGCCTGCCTTTCCGCGTCGCCGATAACGTCGAAAGGCGGACAGCACAACTGTGCCAAATCCCCCGCCGCCGCCGAATACCGCAACCCCTTAAACGCCTTAATATCAGCCATATTTTTTCTCCTTTCAAAATCACATACGGCAATTATAGCATATTTTTTTTCGTTTGTTAATAATTTTTCAAAAAAATTATTAACAAATTTCCGCGGCTCGCCTAACTTACGGTCAGCCGTTTTTTTTCGCGTAACGCTTCCATAGTTTTTTCCGCTTCCTCGACGCGCCTTTTGAAATCTCGCTCTGCTTCTTCGGGTGTCATTCTGCTGTATCGCTCGGCGGTTTTCACGCGCATATTGTGTATTTCATCGACAGAGTATAAATTCTTTTTTGGTGTATCCATTTTTATTCCTCCTCACTCAACAGCATTGATGGCGATAATATACGGATATTCTTATATCTCATTTGGAAGTTCACAGTTTCAACGGCGGTCATGGCGCGTAAATTGACTATGTGCTTGAAGTTCCACGAGAGGATAATGTCACAGTCATAAACTGACGCTATGGCGATATGCGCCGCGTCCTCCTTGCTTTTCGGCGGCAGTCCCCCAACCTCAAAATATAACGCGCTTAACTGCTTCGCTCTCTCGTCTTGAACAACACGAGTATACTCAATATCAAGTAACGCCGATAACATTTCCGTCCGCTTCGGCTCGGCGCAATCTTCCAATTCTGCGATAGTCAAATCAGATATATAGACATCGTACGCCGACGCTTTTACGTCTTTCCAAAGTTTTAACGTGTCACCCATTTTATCGGGCGTGTCCGGCGCGTCTAAATGGCTTATAACAGAGGTATCAAGGTATATTCTAAATTTTTTCATTCCCACTCCACCGTGCCGGGCGGCTTTCCCGTAATATCGTACACCACCCTGCTCACGCCGGAAATCTCGCTCGTGATACGCGACGATATACGACCCAGAACCTTATGCGACAGCCGCGCGTATTCGCACGTCATAAAATCGTCGGTTTCAACCGCGCGAACGGCGATTACCGGGTTGTACGTCCTTTCGTCCCCCTTAACCCCCACCGACTTAGTGTCCGTCAATACCGCGAAATACTGATTGGGGCGGCGCTTTACGCCATCTAACTCCTCGCGCAAAATAGCGTCGGCTTTCCGTAAAATATCCAGTTTTTCCTCCGTGACGGCACCCATTACGCGAACCGCCAGTCCGGGTCCCGGAAAAGGTTGGCGGTTCACAAGGCTTGAAGGCAGCCCCAGTTTTTTCCCGATAACACGTACCTCGTCTTTGAACAAGCCCGATAAAGGCTCGATAACCCCGTCAAAGGAAAGCCTTTCGGGCAGACCGCCCACGTTGTGGTGGCTTTTAATGGTGGAACCGTACTTCCCGCCCGACTCGACTATATCGGGATAAATCGTTCCCTGCGCCAAAAACGGTATGCGTCCGAGCCGCGCGGATTCCTCCTCGAACACTCGTATAAATTCCTCGCCGATAATCTTCCGTTTGGCTTCGGGTTCGACAACGCCTTTCAGTTTCACGAGAAAGCGTTCTTTCGCGTTGACGCGTATAAACCGTAGCTTTTGCCCGGAAAAAACCCGCTGTATCTCGTCGCCCTCGTTAAGCCGCATAAGCCCGTGGTCGACGAAAATACAGACCAGTTGATTCGGAACGGCTTTCGACAGCAAACCCGCGCAGACCGAAGAATCCACCCCGCCCGAAAGCGCCAAAAGCACCCCGTTTTTCCCGAGCTTTTGCCTTATTTCCGCAGTTTGGCTCTTTACATAGTCGTCAATTTTATAATTTCCCGACACACCGCATACGCCGTATAAAAATCGCCTTATTATTTCTTTGCCGCCTTCGGTGTGCGCCGATTCCGGGTGATACTGCACCGCGTAAAGTTTCCGCTTCGCGTTCTCGCATGAAGCGATACAGGACGCCGTGCGCGCCGTCGCGACAAACCCTTCCGGCAGGCGCGTCACTATATCGCGGTGGCTCATTAAAGCGGTAAACGGGCTGTCCGCGTTCACAACGACGCGACCGTATTCGCCCGCGCCCCCCGATTCCACCTTGCCGCCCAACATATGACACATTAAGTGCATACCGTAGCATATTCCGAGAACGGGTACGCCGAGCGAAAACAACCCGGGGTCGCACACGGGAGAACCGGGCAGATAGACGCTTTTCGGACCGCCGGTAAGTATGATTCCGGCGGGGTTCATTCCCTTTATCTCGTCCAAAGACAAGTCCCCCGGCTTTATTTCCGAATACACCGACAAACCCCTGACCGCGCGCGCAATCAGTTCCTTGTACTGCCCGCCGAAATCAAGCACGAGAATAAATTCGTCACGGTTAATTTTTGACATATTCCCTCACAATACCTTTGAATTATTCATTATAAGCTCGAAACGCACCTTCAACGCTTCGGCGGCTTTTCTGCAAAGCACCATACGGTCGAGGAATATTTCAAAATATTCCATAATCGAGCTGATTTCTTCATCTATAACAAGGTTGAGAATTATCGCGCTCAAGTCTTCGGAAAAGCTCACATCGGATTTAACGCAGGCGTAGTTCACCCTGTCGTGGACGTCCTGCGTCACGCCTTCGCCGTTTTCATCCTCGTTGACGGGGTGCCGCACGCGAGAACGCCGAACGTCGGTTTTATCCGCCAAGATAATCGCCGCCGCTATCGGGTTGACGGGAGACGCCGTTTTTTCGTCGTGGTTGCCGATTGCCGAAACGATTACCGCTATTTCTTCGGCGGGCATCCCCATACAGTCCAGCAGCCTGAACGCCATAACCGCGCCGCTTTGCGCGTGGTCGTTGCGGTTGATTACGTTGCCTATATCGTGCATATAAGCCGCTATTTGAGCCAATTCGCAAACACGTTCCGGATAACCGAGGGAAAGAAGAATCATTTCGGCGGTTTCAGCCGCCCTTTCGGAATGCGCTTTCGCGTGTTCGGTGTACCCGATTGTGAAAAGCGCGGCGTCGGCGTGGGCGATATAGGTTTGAATATCCTTGTTCTGGCGGATATATTTATATGTTACGTTGCTCATTCGCTAACCACCTTATAAAAATCGTCGGCTGACATTCCCCGCTCGGTTAATATCTGCCTTTGCAAATCTTTTATGCCGCCGATTATACGTTCGGAAACGCGCTTAAACTCGCCCCTGCCCTTCTCGCCGTCAATTCGCAGTTCCTGCGCCGGGATAATGCCGCCCACGGCAATGTCGATGTTTTTTTTCTTCCCGCCCAGCCCATACATTATGCAGACGGGAAGCACGGGAACATTCGCCGTGGAGGCGATAAGCGCCACACCGGTCTTGGCGCGGCCGATTTTCCCGTCCTTTGAGCGTGTCCCTTCCGGGAAAATCACGAAAACCTTACCTTTTTTCAAGTCGGAAACGGCGCGCTCTATCGCGGAATTGTCTTTCGCCCCCCGAACGACGGGGAACGCGCCGCACAATCTTATAATCAGCGTGAAAAACGGGTTTTTGTGAAAAAGCTCTTCCTTCGCCATGAACGAGAAAACCCCTTTTACCGAGGCGGCAATCGCGGGCGGGTCGGTATAACGCTGGTGATTGCAGGCGATGATATACCCCCCGCGAAGTTTCGGCAGATTTTCGCGGTTAAGCATTTTTATTTTATACTTGAAAAAAAAATAAAACTGCACAAAATAACGTAAAAAGCGATAAAAAAAATTATTTGCCGAGTTTTTCATTTATAATACCCATAATCTCTTCAACGGATTGCTCAAACGTGTTGCCCGTGGTATCCGTCAAAACGGCGTCGTCCGCCATTTTCAGCGGGGCAAAATCCCTGTGGGAATCGTCGTAATCGCGCTTGTTCAAATCGGCGAGAACGGCTTCATAATCCGTGTCGACGCCCTTCGCGGCGAGTTCGTCATAACGGCGCTTGGCCCGTTCTTCGGCGTCGGCGGTAAGAAATATTTTCAGTTCGGCGTCGGGCAGGACGACGGTTCCTATGTCGCGCCCGTCCATGATAACGCTGTTGTCGCGAGCGAACGAACGCTGCAAATCCAGCAGAAATCCGCGCACACGCGGGTTGGCGGAAACGCGGGACGCGAGCATGGACGCTTCGGGCGTGCGGATTTTGTCGGTAAGATCCTCGCCGTTCACGAAAACGCGCTGCCCGTTTTCGGCAAGGCGCAAATCCGCTTCCATCCCCGCGATATGTTCCGCCGTCGCCTTATCGTCGTCGACGTCGACGCCGTTTTTCGCGCAGTGAACGCCGATAGCGCGGTAGAGCGCGCCCGTGTCGATATAGATAAAACCCAACCGTTCGGCGACAGCCTTCGCGATTGTGCTTTTCCCCGCGCCGACCGGCCCGTCAATGGCGATTCTCATAATTTTATCCATTCCGCCCCCCCGAAAATGATTTTTATTAAATTAAAGCACATTATCGGATAAAAGTCAATACTCCGAAGCCCGCCGAAAAACCTTTACACAAAAAGCGAAATGGTGTATAATATCCGTCGGAGGGAACAGTATATGACCGACAAATACGGCAGCGATAAAAAAACCGTGTATATTTTCACGGACGGGGCGTGTTCCGGAAACCCCGGTCCCGGCGGGTGGGGCGCGGTTATGCGATGCGGCGGGCGTGAGGCGGAATATTCCGGCGGGGAGATAAACACCACCAACAACCGCATGGAACTGACCGCCGTTATTTTCGCGCTTTCCGAACTGAAATACCCTTGCCGCGTAATCGCGCAGACGGATTCGCGCTATGTGACGGACGGAATTATGAAGGGCTGGGCGGCTTCCTGGAAACGCAACGGCTGGGTTAAAAGCGACAAAAAGCCCGCGTTGAACGCGGACTTATGGGAAGAACTTTTGCGGCTGTGCGAGGTTCACGACGTGACGTTCGCGTGGATAAAGGGACATTCGGGTCACCCCGAAAACGAAAGATGCGACGACCTGGCCGTTAAGGCAAGGGAGCTTGTCCGCGCCCGGGCGGGGCTTTCGGGAAACCCGTAGGCGGCTTCCGAAAAATCAATTCCCGGGAACCACGTAATAAACCCTTTCCTGCGGGTCGGCATAACCCATCTCGTCCCGCGCCACACGCTCCATATATTCGCCTATGTTATCGCCTGAGGAATAGCGTTCAAGCTGTTCGTTCTCGGCATGGATTTCTTTGAGCGCCGCCCGCGTTTTGTCTAAGCGCTCCCTTCCCCTTTTGATTTCCATATTCGTTTGAACAAACGCGTAAAAAGCGTAAACAACCAACGCGACGACCAACGCCTTCAAAATAATATGCTTGGGTTTCCCCTGCTTGGGTCTCGGCAACATCTGCATTTCATCCTTTGTATACGGTCAATGATTTCGCGGTATAACGGGGTGATTCCGAGAATCGCCCGATTTCCGCCGAACCGCACCTTCATTGTATCACATAACCGTAACATTTTGCAATAGGTTACAATAAATTTTCCCGTTTTTG
>JAIRWE010000042.1 GCA_031253365.1 Oscillospiraceae bacterium
CGCCGTTTTTCGGCGAAAAATTCCGCCGGACTGCGTCACCTCTCCTCGCAAGGCACAAAGCCTTACTCGTCGAGTTTCCTTGTCCGACAAAATTTTTCTTGAAAACCGCCTGAAAAAGGCTTTCGGAGATTGCCATTATTGTTCGCCGTTCGGACTGAACGGCGAAATGGACTTGACCGTTTGGAATCCAAAATCGAACTCTTAACTTAAATAAGTTCTGACATAGAATTTTAGCATAAATCGCAAATAAAAGCAATATGTTTTGCCGAAATTTATATAAAATCGCCAAAAATGTTTATAACTTTTGGCGATTATGTACTTTTCCCAAAACTCCGCGCGTTACTTTTCCAACAAATCCAACACCGCTTGCGGCGACTGCTCCGCTTGGCGCAACATCATCTGCGCCGTTTGCACCAAAGTGTTGTATTTTTGGTAATTCATCATTTCAAGCGCCATGTCCGTGTCGCGAATTTGCGATTGCGCGGCGGTAATGTTCTCGTTGGTGTTTATCAAGCTGTTCACGGTATACTCAAGCCTGTTCTGCAACGCGCCGAGGGCGGCTCTTTGCCATGAAACAACCGCAATAGCCGCTTCGGCGTTGCCCATGGAAGTCTGCGCTCCGCGAACCGTGCTTACGTCGAAGTCGGCGACGCCGATTGCGCTTGAATCCATTGCGCCGATATTGACGGCAACTTGGTGTTCGGCATTGCTGTCCGCTCCGATTTGCAGGGTAAACCCGTTGCTTTTCTCAATTTCCTCAACTTCCTTGTCAACATCCGGAAAACGTACACCTACATAAAAAGTCGGTCCGGTGGTGGGAGGATTTGGAAGCAAATCAACTTCTTCGTCACTAAAATTTCCTATTGCGTCATTTTGATTTAAGACAAATTCTGCTTTGGCATCGCCTCCACCAAAGACGTTTAACTTATCCGAGTCAACCGAATTTGTTGTTTTCACTGAATGAAAGAAAGTAATAGTAACTGAACCAGGCAGCTGATAAATACCACCATATTCTATTTTAATGCTTTGCCCTCCGACATCGGGCGGGTTGTCTACAATTGAAAAATGCACAGAATTATAAACCAAAAAATTATTATCACCAAATTGGGAAAGGCTTGACAAAGTAACACCGTTTCCCGAAATATCAACGGTAGAAGCAGCGTATCTCACTGGTTTTTCCTCGCCGTTTATCAATCTTTTAGATGTCAAAAATTCAGCGATTTTAACTATATCTCCCTTTTTATTTTTCGCATATAAAGCATACCCGTCACCATAAAGTGGGTCTTCCGTGAGGTGTATAATATCAATAACACTATGTATTTCTAAAAAGCACTCATCGTCAATGACGGTGGTCATCGCACTTTTTGCTTTTGTAACTTTTTCTTTTCCGAGACTGCCGTCAAGCAGCTTTATTTCATTAAAATTGGTTGATTGGGCTATTCTGTCGATTTCGGACTTGATGTTCTCGACTTCCGACTGCATTTGACGGCGTTCCTCGTCGGAATAGGTATCGTTACCCGCTTACACGGCGAGTTCTTTAAGACGTTTGAGCATATTATGGGTTTCCTGCAACGCGCCTTCGGCGGTTTGTATGAGGGAAATACCGTCGTTGGCGTTGCGGATAGCCGAACTCAACCCGCGAATTTGAGAGCGCATCTTTTCGGAAATGGCAAGCCCCGCCGCGTCGTCAGCTGAGCGGTTGATTCGCAAGCCGGAGGCGAGTTTCTCGGCGGACTTCTGCCCCCCGTGAACATTGCCGTGCAGCATATTGTTCGCGTTATACGCATTTAGGTTGTGTTGGATAATCATGTTCGCTTCCTCATCGGGTAAATTCTAAACCGTTCTTCCGTAATTATACTGCGATGTTTTCCCGTTGTCAAGTTTTCCGCCGCGCATTGCTTGATTTTCCCGATTTTTGAGTGTATAATGAATAAGGCTTTCGCGCGTTAATGAAAGAGAATTTCGGAGGCGATATATGTTTTTCAGAAAACAAAAGGGCGTTTCGGGCGGGATAGGTCTTATAATCTGCGGGTTGGGAAACCCCGGGACCCGTTACGAAAACACCAGGCATAACTGCGGTTTTATGGTAATCGACGATTTATCGAAGAAATACGGCGTTCCGGTGAAGAAGCTGCGCTTCAAGTCGCTCACGGGGGAAGCCGTTATCGACGGCGCGCGGTGCCTGCTTATGAAACCGACGACCTACATGAACAAAAGCGGCGAAGCCGTTACGGAAGCCCTGCGCTTTTACAAAATCCCGCCCGAAAATGCTTTGCTTATCTGCGACGACATAAACTTGGACGTGGGGGTTATCCGCGTGCGAGAAAAGGGTAGCGACGGCGGGCAAAAGGGGTTGCAGAACATCATCTATTTGAGCGGTTCGGACGCTTTCCCCCGCGTCAGAATAGGTGTAGGCGGGAAACCGCACCCCGATTATGACCTTGCCGACTGGGTGACGGGACCGTTTTTCAAAACCGAGAAGGACGCATTGGAGTTCGCGTTGGGGAACGCGGTCGCGGCGGCGGAAATGTTCGCCGCGGGGGATATAGTCGGGGCGATGAACAAGTTCAACGGGTTAAGGCAGTTTCCGGAGAACGCCGAAAAAGGGGAGTGAGCATAATGTCCGATATGATAAAAAAAATAGCCGAAAACCGCGCCGCCCGCCACGAATACTATGTTCTGGAAGCCTATGAAGCCGGCGTTGAGCTGTTCGGGACGGAGGTAAAGTCAATCAGGAACGGCGGGGTCAATTTGAAGGATTCGTGGGCGGTTATCGAGAAGGGCGAGATGTTCGCGCGGCATATTCACGTTTCCCCCTACGAGAAGGGCAACATCTTCAACCGCGACCCCATGCGCGACCGAAAACTGTTAATGCACAAGCGCGAGATAATGAAGCTGTACGACAAGGTTAAGAAGGAAGGGCTGACGCTCGTCCCTTTGTCGATATACCTGAAAAAGAGCAGGGTTAAACTTTCGATAGGGCTGTGCAAGGGCAAAAAGCTCCACGATAAGCGCGAAAGCATGGCGGAGCGGGACGTTAAGCGGCAGCTTGACAGGGCGATGAAAAGCAAAAGGAACTTTGAATAAAAAAAAAGGGTTCGGCGTAAAGCGCGAACCCGAAAAGTATTCATAAGCAGAGCAGGGGATTCATAAAGACAGGGCGGGGGATTCATAAAAGCAGGGCAGGGGGGGTTAGGCGACGGCGTTAAGCAAGCCGCCCTTTTTACGGGTGATGTCTTCCGCGCCCACCCTGAAAAGGTCATAGTAGTCGGGGTTGACATATTTGGTAATCGTCCGCGTTTCGCCGCCCGCGACATAGGTTTTCCCACATTCCTGGCAGGTTCCGTATATGATGCGCACGGACTGCGCCACCACTTCCTCGCCGTTTTCCCGCGCGCGAAGCTGCTCGTTGCGGACGTGTTCCTGCTCATGGCTCCTCACCATGCTTGCCGCCTCTTCCGGTCCCATTGTGGTCGGCATCTGGAACGAAACGGTTCCGTCGTCCGACTTGTCTTGATACCGCCTGTTCTTGCAGGTTTGACACTCGCACAGGGGACACTCGCCGTCGAAGCCGTCGCGCTTCCTCAAAGGGAGCGAACCGTCCCCATGAGTGTGCCCCGACCTGCCCGGCGCCTTCGCGGCGTTTTCCGCGCCGCCGGAAACCCGTTCGCCAGGGAACCGCGTTCCCTCCGCGCCCTCGGGAACCCGCTCGCCGGGGAACCGCACCCCCTCCGCGCCGCCCGACACCCCGCTTTCGGGGAAGAACGAGCCGCCCGGCAAAGGAGCATATTCGTAAGCCATACCCTGTATGTTCATAAGACACCCCCCGTTCGACGCGGAATACTCCGCGTCTATTATAATACATTATTTCGGAAAAAGCAATATGTTTTGAAAAAAATGTTAAAAAAACTCTGCGTTGTAAATACATATGACCCACAAAGGCAAAAATATTTTAAAAAGCGTGCCTGATTGATGGTA
>JAIRWE010000057.1 GCA_031253365.1 Oscillospiraceae bacterium
ACAATCGCCCGCGCCGCCGCCCTCATATCGGTCGGCATACCGAGCGTCGCCGCGAAGTCGTTCGCCGTTCCCGTCGGAATAAAACCGAAAGGGACGCGCTTCCCCTTTGTTTCGGAAAGGCGCGCCAAGCCGTTCACGGTTTCGGAAAGCGTTCCGTCGCCGCCGCAGCACACTATTAAATCGTAGCTTTCGCCGTTGTTCGCCACCTTTTCCTCGGCGTCGCGCTTTTTGGCGGTGGGGAACACGGTCACGTCGTACCCGCCCCCCGAAAACTCGCTTACGACGTCAAGCACGCCGCCGGACTTCATCCGCCCCGCGTTCGGATTTATAATCAGCAACAGTTTTTCAGTCATGCGCGTTCCCCGCAATATCAAGCAATTCGGCGTACAGTGAGGGTTCGCCCCGGAAAAGCCTGTACGGCGTTTCCGTCCGCGGAAAACACACCGCGAGCGTACCGTCTTCAAACAGATACGGGACGCCGCTTTCGTCGTCGCCGTGAAGAAGGATATACGGCGGCGCGGGCGGCATTTCCCGCTCGTCGGCGGGTATTTCTTCCCATTCCGCCCCGTTTGCGAAGTATTCCGCGAAGTTTTCCGGAACGACGACATAGTTGCCCGTATAATCCGCGCCGAAATACCTGAACGCGTATATACCGGCAATGTACGCGTCCAAACCGTCGGCTTTCGAGACGGGCGGACTCCACGCCGCGGCTCCGTCTTCCGAACCCGCGCCGACGTCGTAATCACCCGGCGACGGCGATTCTTCGTCCAAACCGGGCGAATCGCCCCCCGCCGCATTGCTTCTTTCCCCGTCTGAATAGCCGCCGGACGACGCTTCCTTGACGCTCACCCCGCTGAGGATTATGGCGTTGAGGGCGAGCGCCCCCGTTATCATAAGCACGGCGGCGGCAATCAACGGCGTCGGCACGCCGCGCTTATACGTGAAGAAAGACGGCTTCGCGCGGGCGATTCTCATTTTTTCCGTCAGCTCCTCGATGAACGCCGCGTCGGGCGCAATCAGCCCGTTGTCTTCCTTGTAAAGTTCCTTAAACATCGAAATCAACCCCTTCCAGCTTTTCGCGAAGTATGTCTTTGGCGCGCCTCAACCTGGATTTTACCGTATTTTCCCTCGTTTTCGTGAGCTGCGAGATTTGAGCGAGCGTCATGTCCTCGTAATAAAACAGATGGACGACGGTGCGGTATTTCTCCGGCAGTTTCAGGACAGCCGAGTAAACAACCGACCGCGTTTCAATACGGTGAAAATTTTCGTCCGTCCGTCCCTCGTTTTCGTTGAGCTGCCCGCCCGAGTGCCGTTTCCAGGCGCTGCGAACCGTGTTAATCGAGGCGTTGACCGCCGCGCGTATGAGCCACGCCTTCCTGTGTTCCTCGTCGGCGTAGGTTTTGCCGGCGCGTATATAGCTGAGAAACACGTCCTGCGTAATATCCTCCGCGTCGTGGGAATTCCCCGTGCGCACAAACGCTATCCGATAGACCGTATCCGAATATTTCCGCATGACTTCCTCAAAATTGTCCATACCCAAAGCCCTTCCGACATTAACACAATATAAAGTGAAATAAAGTTGCGTGCATATTATATCATAAAAAAAAAAAAATCGCAAGGAAAAGTTGACAGTTCTTTGCGAATATGTTATAATTCTGCGAGAGAAAAAAAAAGCCCGCCCGAAAAAGGTTTTCGGACGAACGGGGGGTTCGGAGGTCGCCGATGAATGTTTGGCACGATATTGACGGCGGCAGGATTAAGGCGGAGGATTTCCTCGTTTTCGTCGAGATTTCAATGGGCAGTAAAAACAAATACGAATTGGACAAGGAAAGCGGGCTGCTTATCCTTGACCGTATCCTTTACACTTCCACCCATTATCCCGCGAACTACGGCTTTATCCCCAAAACCCTGGCGGACGACGGCGACCCGCTCGACGTCCTTGTGCTTTGCAACGAGCCGATTGCGCCCACCGTCTTGGTTCGGTGCTATCCCATCGGCGTCATAAATATGATTGACAACGACAGCCGCGACGAAAAAATTATTGCCATTCCGTTTGAGGACCCGACTTTTAACACCTATAAGAGCATAGAATCGCTGCCGCGACACATTTTCAGCGAGATGGAGCATTTCTTCCTCGTGTATAAGCAGCTTGAGGGAAAAACGACGGCGGTTGACGAGGTTCTCGGGCATACGGAGGCTTCGGGGATTATCACGCGCAGCATAGCCAACTATGAGCGCGTTTACGCGACTTAGAACCTATATTCGGGTACCCATTCGGAAATGTCATGCCATGCTTCTTCAGACCGTGCCTGTTCGGACCGTGTCTGCTCGGACTGTGTTCGTTCGGACCGCGTCTGCTCGGACTGTGTCCGTTTGGGCTGTCCGTGCCGCTCGCGCCGCTCACGCTCCCTGCGCTGACGGCGATTCTCAGACCGTGTCTGTTCAGATTGCGTCTGTTTAGGAACGGCGACGCTGTCGCGGGCGATGCGGGAATATTCCTCGCGCTCGACTCTGCCGCGCGTCCCGTAATCGGGACAGCCGCATATATCGTCGATTATGGCGACAGTGTCTTTTTCTTCGCTTTGTTCAGATTCGTCAAGCGACAGGAACTTTATAAGCAGACGGATTGCCGTGAGCTTATGGTTGGGTTTCACATCGTCGCCGAACGCTATTTTCTGCAATTCTTCGAGTATGCGCATGGCGATTTCGTCTTTGTTGATGTTCAAATTCATGGTGTTTTTCCTTTCGTTTGCGCGTTTTTGTTTTATTCTAAATCATTTTTTCGTCGCGTGGTGCCAACTTTCGTTGCGTGGGCAACATAAATATTGGGTACCTCTGAAAACCTCTTTCGAGTGAGTTTCGAGAGAAAATTTTGTCGGGCAAGGAAACCCGACGAAGCAAGGCTTTGTGCCTTGCGAGGAGGGTTGACGCAGTTCGGCAAAATTTTCGCCGAAAATCG
>JAIRWE010000059.1 GCA_031253365.1 Oscillospiraceae bacterium
GGCAGAATTTTGCGGGGCAAAGGCGACAGGGTAATCGGTATAATCGAAGAAGCGGACTGCACGGACAAACAGCTTGAAATTACCGAGGTCAATTCCGGCGCTTACTGGTTCGCCGCGGAAAGTCTGCTCGACGTTCTTCCCAAGCTGGATTGCGATAACAAAAGCGGCGAGTATTACCTCACCGACACGGTGGAACTCCTTGCCGGGCGCGCCGGCGCGGGCATAGGCACGTACAAGGCGGGGAACGGCAACGTCACGCTGGGCGCGAACAGCAGGAAGGCGCTGCGCCTGCTGAATAAAATAGCCGTTGAAATGATAATAGACGCGCATTTGGACAACGGCGTGGACATAATCGGCGAAAGCTCCGTTATCGGGCGCAACGCCGTAATCGGGAGAGATACGCTGATTATGCCGAACTCAATCATCAAAGGCGAAACGGTTATAGGGAACGGCTGCGTTATCGGGCCGAACACGCTCATTGACAACTGTAAAATCGGCAGGAACGTGACGCTGAACAATGTTCAGGCATACGACTCGGTTATCGGGGACAACGTGAAAGCGGGGCCTTTCGTACATATCCGCCCCAAGACCGTTTTGGGAAAAGGGGTGAAAATCGGCGATTTTGTCGAAGTGAAAAACTCAATAATCGGCGAACAAACGGCAATCGCCCATTTGACCTACATCGGCGACAGCGACGTGGGGTGCGGCGTGAATTTCGGTTGCGGGAGCGTCACCGCGAATTACGACGGGGTGAAAAAACACCGCACGGTTATCGGGGACAACGCGTTCATAGGGTGCAACACGAACCTCATCGCCCCCGTAAAAGTCGGGGCGGACGCGACGACCGCCGCCGGTTCCACGATAACGAGCGACGTCCCCGACGGGAGTCTGGCGATTGAGCGCGCGCAGATGAACATAAAGGAAAACTGGGAGAAGAATTACCTCAGGAAGAAAAAAGAAGAGGAATAGATTTTGCGGCCGCCCGACGAACGAGGAGTTACCAAATGAATTTGCACGGTAAGGACATCAAAATTTTCACCGCCAATTCAAATCCGAAGGTCGCTCACAGCATAGCGAGCGACTTGGGGCTTCCGTTGGGCGAAGCGGAAGTCGGGACGTTCAGCGACGGGGAAATTTCGGTCAACATAAAAGAAAGCGTGCGCGGTTCCGACGTTTTCGTGGTGCAGTCCACGAGCGCCCCCGTAAACGACAACCTGATGGAACTGCTCATTATGATTGACGCGTTCAAGCGGGCGAGCGCGGGGCGGATTACGGCGGTAACGCCGTATTACGGTTACGCGCGGCAGGACAGGAAGGCGAAATCGCGGGACGCCATTTCCGCCAGGTTGGTGGCGGATTTGATTACCGTGGCGGGCGCGGACAGGATGTTGACGATGGACTTACATTCGCCGCAGATACAGGGCTTTTTCAATATTCCGCTGGACCATTTGCAGGGGGCGTCGATTTTGGCTCCGTACTTTAAGGATATGTTCGCGGCGGATAACCTTATATGCGTTTCCCCCGACCTCGGTTCGGTTACCCGGGCGCGCAACTTTTCGCAAAGGATAGGCGTCGGGCTGGCAATCATAGACAAACGCAGGAGCAGGGCGAACGAGAGCGAAGTGATGAATATCATCGGCGACGTAAAGGGTAAGCGCGTCATAATCGTCGACGACGTGGTCGATACGGCGGGGACGCTTTGCAACGCGGCGGCGGCGCTGATGGAGGTCGGCGGGGCGAGCGAGGTTTACGCCTCCGCGACGCACGGCGTTCTGTCGGGGAACGCCATCGAGCGGATAGAGAAGTCTTATCTGAAAAGGCTGATTTTGCTGGACACCATTTGTATTCCCGAAGAAAAAATGATTGACAAGATAAAGGTGCTTTCCTCCGCGGAACTGTTCGCGCAGGCAATCGAGCGGATTTATTCGGATAAGCCCGTGTCGCCGCTGTTTGTTTAAGGGAAATTACGGGGGATTATGGAAAAAATCGAAAACTTCAAAAGCGTCTGCTTCAAAATCGGTCTTGTAATGACGGTGTTTTACGTATTCCGCGTATTGAGCGGTCTTGTTTCGGCGTTTTTATACGACGACTTTTCCGATAAATGGGGCGAGGAAGCCTGTTACATTATAGTTTTGTTCGTAAAAATCGTCGCCGCTTACATAATCCCCATAGCGGCCGCTTGGGCGCTGATAGGCGTGAAGCCCCTGCGCGAACTCTATAAAAAACCGCCGCGCTTGGCGAAGGCGCTGGGCAATTTCCCCGCGATGTACGGGCTGGGGCAGATGGCGAATATTCTGACGATTTTGGCTGTTTGGTTAATCACGAAGATAGTCAATATAGAAAAGTCGTTCGCTCCCATAAGCGGCGGCGGTATGCCGAAAAGCCTCGTCTGCGGAATGGCGACGGCTTTTGCCGCCGTTTTTTGCGCCGCGCTTTTTGAGGAATTCATCGCGAGGGGGATTTTTTTGGAGGCGTTAAAGCCTTACGGAACGGGGTTCGCCGTAATGATGTCGGCGTTCCTTTTCGGGATAATGCACGGGAATTTTGAGCAATTCTTTTACGCGTTCATAATGGGAATCGTTTTGGGTTACATCGCCGTCCAGACGGGTTCAATCCTGGCCGGCACAATCATGCACGCCATGTTTAATTCGGTCGCCGCGTTTGTAATCCTGTTCATGTCCACGAAGTCGTCGGAATATCTCAATCACGGGGGGGAAATCCCCGAGGAGAATATGCCGGTTCTGGCGATTTACGGTATGTTCACCATCGTGTTGGCGGGTCTGTTGATTTGCGGAATCGCGCTCGCCTTCAAGAAGCTGTCGAGGCTGCGGATTTACAAGATGCCGAACGCGTGGACGGATATAACGGGGAAACGCAAAACAGTCGTTTTTTTCACAAGGTTTTCGGTTATAATCACGCTCGCGCTGGCGGCGGACGCTTTCGCGGGGGGGGTAACGACGAATATAATCTTTGAAATTATACGGGGGAGCCGGTTTTGACGGAATTTAACGTATACGCCTCAGACGAGGGTGAAGCGGCGAAAAGGAAAGAAGAAACGGCGGCGTTCGTAAAGCATCTGTACGTTCTCGCCCTGACCGTAATCGCGTCCGTTATCGCCGTCAAGTTGATGTCAATGTCGGTGCGGCACGTAATGTCTCTTTTCCCGTTCGTGCTGGAAACGCCCTTCCCCGTTCCGTACACCCTGAACGGCTTCCTGTGGCTGCTGGAATCGGGCGGCGTAATCGAAATGTCGCGGGATTTTTATTATTTCCTCACATGGGCTCTGAACGACGTAATCATTTACGCCGCCCCCTTGCTCATATTCGGTTTCGCGTTCCGCAAGCGGCTGTATTTCCGCCGCCGGCAGTCTTACGACTTTAAGCTGTACTGGGTTTTCCCGTTTTTCGCGGCGGGTTACGCGCTCGCCTTCGTTTCAAACATAATATCCGGCGTCATCGCGGAATTGGTAAAGCCCGTTTTCGGCGGGAACGGTCTTCGCGACGTCTTTGCCGACGTTATGCCCCAAAACGGCACGCAAGCGGCGGTCATGCTCTTCACGACGGTGGCTGTCGCCCCCGTGTGCGAGGAGCTGATATACCGCCATTTCCTGCTCCGCCCGCTGCGGCGGTTCGGCGACGCGCAGGCGGTCGTGATAACGTCCCTGCTGTTCGGCTTTTTCCACGGGAACCTCTCGCAGCTGCTTTACGCGACGATGGGCGGCGTTATGCTGGGGATAATCGCGGTCAGGGCGAACTCGGTCGTTCCCGCCGTAATGACGCATATGCTTAACAACGCGTTTGATTTGGGGCGGACGCTGCTCCCCGTGAGCGACGCCGCGAAAACCGCCGCGTTTTTCGGGGCTGTGGCGGCGGGAATAATCTCGCTTGTCGCCATGACCTATCTGGGCAATCTGAAAATCGGGAACGACAACCCGTATATTTCCCCGGGGGAAAGGGCGCGCCTGGTCGCGCAAAATCCGCTCATTCTGATAATGGCAATCCTGCTTGCGGCGGTTACGATATCGGGTTCGTGACCGCAAAATTTTTCCAAAGTTATTGACAACAGCCGCTTTTTACATTATACTGAATATCGGGCGCAATCGGTTTTTCGGAGGTGTTTGGAATGGTGGGTAACACGGTTATGGACGAAGTTTTGTACGAGGGCAAGTCCAAGATAATTTTCAAAGGACCGGACGACGACAGTTATATTCTGCGTTACAAAGACACGGCGACGGCGTTTAACGGCGAGAAAAAAGAAGAGCTCGGCGGCAAGGGGAAGCTGAACGCCGAAATTTCAAACATAATCTACGCCTATCTTTCCGAAAAAGGCGTGGAAACGCATTTGCTCAAAGTAATCGACGATGTCACCGCGCTGATAAAAAAGGCGGAAATCGTCATGGTCGAGGTTATCGTCCGCAACGTGGCGGCGGGCAGCTTTTCAAAAAAATACGGCGTTCCGGAAGGAACGGAGCTGAAAAATACCACGACGGAATTCAGCCTTAAAAGCGACGAGTTGGGCGACCCCATGATAAACGACAGCCAAATCACCGCGCTCGGGATAGCCACCCGGGAAGAGCTTGATTACATGACAAAGCAGGCTTTGAAAATAAACGAGCTGATGTGCGAGCTGTTCGCGAAGGCGGGGATTAGGCTGGTGGACTTCAAACTGGAATTCGGCAGGTGCGGCGGGAAATTGATTCTCTGTGACGAAATTTCGCCGGATTCTTGCCGTTTTTGGGACACGGAAACGAACGAAAAACTTGACAAAGACCGTTTTCGCAGGGATTTGGGCAACGTGCTGGGCGGCTACCGCGACGTTCTTGAAAGGCTGAAAAATGCCTGATATGTATGAAAACCCGTTGTGCAAAAGGTACGCGAGCGCGGAAATGCGGCGCGTTTTCTCGGACGACAATAAATTTTCGACATGGCGGAAATTATGGGTCGCGCTTGCGGAAAGCCAAAAGGAACTGGGGCTTGACATAAGCGACGAACAAATCGGCGAGATGAAGGCGTTCGTCGACGACATAAATTATGAAACGGCGGCAAAGTTTGAAACGGAAACGATGCACGACGTCATGGCGCATATCCGCGCCTACGGGCAGCAGTGTCCGACGGCGAAGCCGATTATACATCTCGGCGCGACGTCCTGTTACGTCGGCGACAACACCGACATTATACAGCAGCGCGCCGCCCTGTTTGTCATAAAGAAATTGCTCGTGAACGCCGTTTCAAAGCTGTATGATTTCGCGAATCGGCACAAAGGCTTGCCCTGCCTCGCCTATACGCATTTTCAGGCGGCGCAGCCGACGACGGTCGGGAAGCGCGCGACGCTGTGGATTCAAGACCTGCTTTTTGACCTTGAACAAATAGACTTCACACTGAATAATCTTAAACTTCTCGGCTGTAAAGGTACTACCGGAACCGGCGCGAGTTTTCTTGATTTATTCGACGGAAATCACGAAAAAGTCAAGGAGCTTGAACGCAAAATCGCCGTGAAAATGGGGTTCGGCGCCGATAAAATCTATGCCGTCAGCGGGCAGACCTATTCGCGGAAGGTTGATTTTTTTACCCTGTCGGCGCTGTCCGGAATAGCGCAAAGCGCGTATAAATTTTCCAACGACGTCCGTTTGCTGTCGCATCTCAAAGAAATAGACGAACCGTTCGGGGAAGGGCAGGTGGGTTCTTCCGCCATGGCGTACAAACGCAATCCCATGAGGAGCGAGAGGATTGCGTCCCTTTCGCGTTACGTGACGGTGAACGCGCTCAACCCCGCGCTTACGGCAAGCGCGCAGTGGCTGGAACGCACGCTGGACGATTCCGCCAACAGGCGCGTATCCGTTCCCGAAGCCTTTCTCGCGGTTGACGCGATACTTTCGCTTTACATAAACGTCGCGGGCGGGATGGTCGTTTACCCGAAAGTCGCGGAAAAACACCTGAGCGAGGAACTGCCGTTTATGGCGACGGAAAACATTCTGATGCACTGCGTCAAAAAAGGCGGCGACAGGCAGCTCCTTCACGAGAGGATACGCGTTCACTCGGTCGAAACCGCGAAGAAAATCAAGCGCGACGGCGGGGAGAACGACTTGCTTGAACGTATCTTGAACGATTCGGCTTTTAACATGACGGGCGGGGAACTGGACGAGCTGCTGAAAGCGGAGCGTTTCACGGGGAGGGCGAAAGAGCAAACCGAGGAATTTCTGCGCTACGTTTCCGCCGTTCTTGAAAAAAACGGGGATTTACTCGGCGTTGACGTAAAGATAACGGTGTGATTTTGTAAGGAGGCTTATATGCTTACCGCGATTGTGGGAATTAACTGGGGCGACGAAGGCAAGGGGCGCATGGTGGATTTGCTTTCGGAAAACTATGACGTTATCTGCCGGTATCAGGGCGGCAATAACGCGGGACACACGGTGGTCAACGACAAGGGGAAATTCGTGTTAAATCTTTTGCCGTCCGGTATTCTCCGCAACGGCGTCGTGAACGTGATGGGTTGCGGAATGGTCGTTGATTTGGAACACCTTTGCGGCGAGATTTCCGCGTTGGCGGAAAAAGGGGTGGCGGTTACCCCCGAGAACCTCAAAATCAGCGATAAGGCTTTTATATGCCTGCCTTACCATAAGGCGCAGGACATAGCGGAGGAGGAACGCCTCGGCGATAAGAAATACGGCTCCACAAGGCGCGGAATCGCGCCGGTATACGGCGATAAATACATGAAAAAGGGCTTGAGGATGAGCGATTTGTCGGAACCCGAGGACTTGCAACGGAAACTCGCCGACATAATCGAATGGAAGAACATCACGCTTAAAGGCTACGGCTCCGAAGCGGCGAGCCTGCCCGAAACCGCGGGCTGGCTGGAAAAATACGGGGCGCGGCTGCTTCCCTATGTAACGGACACGACGGACTATTTATACGCGGCGGCGGGCGGCGGGAAAAAAATACTGTTCGAGGCGCAGCTCGGCGCCCTGCGGGATATTGACTACGGCATTTATCCCTTCACCACGTCCTCGCAGTGTTTGGCGGCTTACGCGCCCATCGGGGCGGGGGTTCCCGGGCTGAAACTTGACGGCGTCACGGGCGTCATGAAGGCTTATTCAAGCTGCGTGGGCGAAGGTCCGTTCACGGTCGAAATGTTCGGCGACGAAGCCCGCGCCCTGCGGGAAGCGGGGGCGGAATACGGCGCGGCTACGGGCAGACCGCGCAGGGTTGGCGGTTTTGACATTCCGGCGAGCCGCTACGGGGTGAAGGTTCAGGGCGCGAACGAACTCGCGCTCACGAAATTGGACGTGCTGTCCTACCTCGATAAAATCCCGGTTTGCGTCGCTTACGAGATTGACGGCGTAAAAACCGATAATTTCCCGTTGGGGAGCGCGCTTATGAAGGCGAAACCGGTTTTCGAGTACGCGGAAGGCTTCAAGACCGACGTTTCAAAGTGCCGCAAAGCGGAGGATTTGCCGGACGCCGCCGTCAAATATATCCGGTTTATTGAAAAAAGCGTCGGGTGTCCCGTGAAATACGTTTCCGTCGGGGCGGGGCGGGACGACTACCTTATATTGGAATAGGGTACCTCTAAGAACCTCTTTCGAGTGAGTTTCGAGAGAAAATTTTGTCGGGCAAGGAAACCCGACGAAGCAAGGCTTTGTGCCTTGCGAGGAGGGTTGACGCAGTTCGGCAAAATTTTCGCCGAAAATCG
>JAIRWE010000087.1 GCA_031253365.1 Oscillospiraceae bacterium
ACGGGAAGAACGTCCGCTCAAAGGCGTTCGACGAGTCAAAGGTGACCGACCCCAGCCTGATTATTTACACCCCCGTGCGCATAATGGGAAACAAGGTGATTGTGTCGAACGGCGACCACACCGACGCGATTGCCGAGTTTATGGACGTTCAGATGACCTTTGAGCAGGCTTTGCGCTACTGCGATTTTGAATCGGACGAGCCGTACTATACCCCGCGCATTTCGGGAATAGTGCATTTTGCCGAATACGAAAGCAGGAAGTTCAATTACGCGCTGTCGATTATCAAATCCGCGAACGGCAACCCGGGTTCCTGCCAGCGTTTCCTTTTCTCCTATAACAACCCCGTGGCGGGGTTCGGGCATTTTATCCACACCTATAAAAGGGACGGCGAACCGCTCCCGAGCTTCGAGGGCGAACCCATCTTAATCGAAACCTGCAACGACATAGACGAGTTTACGCGGCTGATTTGGGACAACCTTGACAGCAACAACAAAATCTCGCTGTTCACGCGGTTTATCGACGTGGGAACGGGCGAGTTCGAGAGCAGAATTATCAATAAGTACGGGAAGTAATTTTCGGAGGTCGTCTGTGTCGAAAGAGCTGAAACTTAAATACGGGTGCAACCCCAACCAAAAGCCTTCGCGCATATTCGCGGAAACGGGCGAGTTGCCCGTCGAGGCGCTTTCCGGCAATCCGGGTTACATCAACTTTATGGACGCGCTGAACGGTTGGCAACTTGTCGCGGAGCTGAAAGAGGCGACGGGGTTCCCGGCGGCGGCTTCGTTCAAGCACGTTTCGCCGGCGGGCGCGGCAATCGGGTTGCCGCTTTCCGACGCGCTCAAAAAGGCTTACCGCGTCGAACGCGCGGGCGGGCTTACCGGTTTGGCGGCGGCATACGCGCGAGCGAGGGGCGCGGACAGGATATCGAGTTACGGGGATTTCATTTGCCTTTCCGACGTGTGCGACGAGTCTGCGGCACGCTTAATCGCGCCGCAGGTTTCGGACGGCGTAATCGCGCCCGGTTATGAGCCCGTCGCGCTGGAAATTCTCAAAGCCAAGCGGGGGGGCGGTTATAACATAATCAAAATCGACCCCGAATACGCCCCCGGCGCGATTGAACGGCGGCAGATTTTCGGGGTGACGTTCGAGCAGGGGCGCAACTCGCTGAAAATAGACGGCGGTATGCTTTCAAACATCGTAACGAAAAACAAGGCGATTCCCGACGGCGCGAAAACCGATTTGCTCGTCGCCTTAATCACGCTTAAATACACCCAGTCCAATTCGGTGGTTTACGCCCGCGACGGGCAGACCATAGGCGTGGGCGCGGGTCAGCAGTCGCGGATTGCCTGCACGCGCCTGGCGGGGGATAAGGCGGATAACTGGTGGCTGCGCCAATCCCCGAAGGTGTTGGGGCTGAAATTCGCGGACGGCTTAAAGCCCGCCGACATGGACAACGCGGTTGACGCCTACATAAACGCGCGGTACGACGGTGCTTCGGGCGAATGGGAGCGGGTTTTCGCCGTTTTGCCCGACGTGTTCACCGACGCGGAAAAGCGCGCGCGTATAGCCGAAATGAGCGGAATTTCGCTCGGTTCGGACGCTTTCTTCCCTTTCGGGGACAACGTGGAACGCGCGCGTGAAAGCGGCGTGGCTTATATCGCGCAGCCGGGCGGTTCAATCCGCGACGGCGACGTCATAGAAGCCTGCGACAGATACGGCATGGCTATGGCGTTTACGGGGGCGCGGCTGTTCCACCACTGAAAGCGGGCTTACCGTAAAGCGGTACAGAACGCGCCGAAAGCCTTATACGCCATGTGAATGTCGGTTTTCGCCGCGAGTTCAAAAGGCGAGTGCATCGACAGCACCGGAACGCCCACGTCAATCGTGTCCGCGCCCATGTTGGATATGAACAGCGCCACCGTTCCCGCGCCGCCCGCGTCAACCTTGCCGAGTTCGGCGGTTTGCCACAGGACGCCGTTTTCGTCGAACAGCCGCCTTATTTCGGCGACGTATTCGGCGCCGGCGTCGTTCGTTCCCGCTTTCCCCCGCGAACCGAAGAATTTCGCCATTACCACGCCGCAGTTCATGTAAGCGGCGTTTTGTTTTTCCGAAACGTCGGGGAAGGTCGGGTCGAACGCCGCGCTCACGTCGGCGGAAAGGCACTTCGACAGGGAAACGGCGCGGCGCGCGGTGATTTTTTCCGCGTCCGCCAAATCGCTCATAAAATTCTCCAGCATCCGCGAGCCGAGGCTTGTGTTGCCGTAGCTGCCGATTTCCTCCTTGTCGGCGAGTACGCAGACCGCCGTCCTTTCCGGCGCGGCGGCGACCCCCGTTATCGCCGTAAGCGCCGTGTATGAGCAAACCCTGTCGTCCTGACCGTAAGCGCCGACAATCGAGCGGTCGAAGCCGACGTCCCTCGCCTTGAAAGCGGGAACCGCCTCAAGCTCCGCCGAAGCGAAGTCGCGCTCGGTTATGCCGTATTTGTCGTGCAAAACCTTCATAATCCCCAGCTTTACGCCGCCCGAATCCCCGCCGTCCCTGAGCGGGCGGGAACCTATCAGAATATTCAGTTCCTCGCCCTTGATAAGCTGGTTGGCGGGTCGCTTGTACTGCGCCTCCGCGAGGTGGGGCAGCAAGTCCGTCACGGAAAAGACGGGCTCTTTTTCGTTTTCGCCGACGCTGACGGTTACCGTTTTGCCGTCGCTTTTGACGATTACGCCGTGCAGCGCCAAGGGAATCGCCGTCCACTGGTATTTCTTGATTCCGCCGTAATAGTGCGTTTTGAGGAAAGCCAGCTCCCCGTCCTCGAATACGGGGTTTTGTTTCAAGTCGATGCGGGGGGAGTCTATATGCGCGGCGACTATGTTCGCGCCGCCTCTGACGCCGTTTTTCCCGATAATCGCGGCAATAAGCGCCTTATCGCGGTTATTGAGGAAAACCTTGTCGCCCGCCTTATACTTTTTGCCGTACTCGAACGCCGAAAAGCCCGCCTTTTTCGCGATTTTCACCGCCTCGGCGCAAGCCTCGCGCTCGGTTTTCCCCCTGTCAAGGAACGCCTTATACCCCTCGCAAAACGCGTCGGCTTCACGGATTTCCTCGTCCGTAAGGGTTTCGCAGACGTTTTTCTTTTCATAAAGCAGTTTTTGCTTTAAATTTTTGATTTTCTTGTTTTCGGATTTTTCGGGCATGGGTCAGACCGCTCCTTTCTTACTGCGCGTACAGCTCCAAATACGTTTTATACGCCTTGTTTACTTTATCGACATAGTGCGCGGTGTCGGAAACCGGGATTTTGCCGAGCGTCTTGCCGTCCGGGGAATATTCCGCGTTCGCGAGCCATTCGTCGACGGCGCCGCCCACGGAGTGATAAGCGGCGAGGGCGCAGTCGACGTTCCCGTAATAGTCAAGGTGGTACGCCAACAGGCGGCAGCCGTACCGAATGTTGTCGTCGGGGTCGAACATATCGTCGTAAACGAGTTCGTCGCCGCCGAAGCGGTATTCCCTAATCCACTCGAACGTGTCCGGCATAATTTGCATAAGCCCGCGCGCGCCCACGCTTGAAACCGCTTCGGGTTCAAACCCGCTCTCGGTTTTGATTACGGCGTAGACGAGGTATTCGTCCATATCGTTTTCCGAGGCGTATTTTTCGACGATTTGCGAAAAATTGCGGGGGTGCGACGAAATCAGATATTCGCGGTAGGCGTACCTCGCGACGGCGACGGCGAGGAACGCCGCCGTGACGACAATCAAAAAGAACAGTATCCTTATCAGAATTGTCAGTTTATCCGCTTTTTTCTTTGAAAACATTTACCATTCCCCGGATTTTTTCGGCGAACAGGTCAAAATCGCCGTTGTTTTCTATCACATAATCGGCTTTTTCCTTGAAAAAGTCCGCGTTTGGCTGGACGCCGAGCCGCCTGAGCGCGTCCGCCCGCTCTATGCCGTCGCGGAGGACGACGCGGTTTACGCATACGCTTTCGTCCGCGACGACCGCCGCCGTCTTTCGGCAGAAATCGTCCGCGCCGCTTTGGAACAGCGTGGGCGCGTCCATAAGGAAGTCGCGCTCGCCTTTCTCGGAATATACCCCGATGGCGCGCAACACGCCGAAAATGACATACGGGTAAACGATTTTTTCATACCGTTTCAGTTTTTCCGGGGAGGAAAACAGCTCCCGCGCCGCCTTTTTCCTGTCGAAAACGCCGTCAAGCCCGTACAGTTCGGGAAAGGCGCGCCCGATTTCCCTGGCGCAACCGGGGCGGGAAATAACGCGCCGGGCTATCAGGTCGCAGTCTATTACGCGGTAGCCGCCTTGCGCGAAAATCCGCGCCGCGGCGGTTTTCCCCGCGCCCGACATCCCCGTTAAGCCGATTATGTTCAACTCGCCGAAATTCGCCGCGAAAGGCCGGTGAAAATCCTCCCGCGCGCCGGAGCGGACATTAAACCCCGCCGCCCTTATGATTCTGTCGTACAAAGCCAAGCCTATCCCGCTTGTTTCGGGCAGCCTTATATAAATGTCGCGCGCGCGCGCGTCGTCGAACTCGCGCAGCCTCGCGAACAGCGTGCGCGCGTCGGGGTTTTCGATTACCCCGTCCGCGCGCGTGCCGGCGCGCAGCGTTTCCGAAGCGTCGGCTTTTATCGCCGTGACCCGCGCCTTCGGGGAATAGTGCCTGTGCGCCGTACCCGGGCTGCTCGCCGCCCCGACGCGCGCGGAGCCGCCGAGAACGGCTTCGTCGATTACGACTTCGGCGAATTCGCGCAGTTGTTCCGCCGTAACCGCGCCGGGACGCAGTACGCGCAGCGCGCCCCCCTCGAAAGCGACGACCGTGCTTTCAATCCCCACTTCACACTCGCCGCCGTCTATAATCAGCGGAATAAGCCCTTTCAAATCGGCGTAAACGTGCTTCGCCGAAGTCGGGCTGGGCGCGCCCGAAACGTTCGCCGAGGGCGCCGCCAGCGGGAAGCCGCACTCCTTTATAATATCAAGCGCGGCGCGGTGGGCGGGAACGCGCACGGCGACGGCGGGCAGCCCGCAGCTGACTTCGGCGGGTATCGACGGACCGTTTTTCTTGAAAATCATCGTCAGCGGACCCGCCCAGAACCTTTCGGCGAGACGCTCCGCGAGCGGCGGGATTTCAAGTTCGAGTTCCCGCGCCATTTCAATGCCGGAAACATGGACGATTAGGGGGTTATCGCGCGGTCTGCCCTTCGCGGCGAATATCTTTTCGATTGCTTCCGGGCAAAGGGCGCACCCCGCCAACCCGTAAACCGTTTCCGTGGGAACGGCGACGACGCCGCCGAGTTTGAGCAGCCGCGCCGCCTCGGCTATGCCGCCCGCGTCGTCGGTTCTTATCAGCGTGTTTATCATACCGGCAACCCCGCTCAATCCCGCGCCGTCAATTTCGCCGCCTTATCCGCGACGGCGAGCGCCTCGAAAATCTCGTCGCACTCGCCGTTCAAAACGGCTTCAAGTTTATACAGCGTCAGCCCTATCCTGTGGTCGGTGACGCGCCCCTGCGGGTAATTGTAAGTCCTTATGCGTTCGGAACGGTCGCCCGTCCCCACCTGAATACGGCGTTCGGCGGCGATTTTGTCGGTTTGTTCGCCGGACTTTATTTCATACAGCTTGCTGTAAAGCATCTTCATCGCCTTGCTTTTGTTCTTGTGCTGCGAACGCTCGTCCTGGCATTCCACGACCGTTCCACTCGGCTTGTGGATTACCCTGATGGCGGACTCGGTCTTGTTGATGTGCTGCCCGCCCGCGCCGGAAGCCCGAAACGTCTGAACCTCCAAATCGGCGGGGTTTATTTCCACGTCAATCTCCTCCGCCTCCGGCAGCACCGCCACCGTAACCGTGGAAGTGTGAACGCGCCCTTGCGCCTCGGTTTCGGGAACGCGCTGAACGCGGTGAACGCCGCTTTCGTATTTCATCTTGGCGTAAGCGCCCTCCCCCTGAACCGAAAAGCCGATTTCCTTGTACCCCCCCAGCTCGGTGGGGTTGGAGCCGACGACTTCGATTTTCCAGTTTTTCAGGGCGGCGTACATCGAATACATCCTGTACAGCGAGCCGACGAACAGCGCCGATTCCTCGCCGCCCGCGCCGCCGCGGATTTCGATTATGACGTTCCTGTCGTCGTCGGGGTCGCGGGGCAAAAGCAACGCCTTCAATTCCTCGCCGTATTGTTCCGTAAGGGCGCGGCTTTCGTCAAGCTGCGAAAGCGCCATCTCGCGCAAATCCGCGTCCGTCCCGTCTTCGGAAAGCAAGCCCTTGGCTTCGCTTAAACTTTCCTCGGCTTTTTTGTACTCCCTGTATTTTTCTATGAGCGGTCCCAGACTTTTGTACTCCCTCATGTCGTCGCGGTAACGCTTCCTGTCGCCGACGGACCGCGGTTCGGCGAGAAAAGCCTCAAGCTGCGCGTAACGCTGTTCGGCGAGTTTTAACTTGTCGAGCATCCGGCGCCCCCCCTCAATTTTTCCGAACGTATTTCCCAAATCCCTTTCGGGAAATTATACCACAGACCCGCGGTATAGTCAAGGTTTCGGAAAACCCGCCCAAACGCGGGATTTATTACAAAACGGTAACAAAACGGTAACACGCGCGGCGGGCTTTGTAAACTTTGCGGCGTTCCGAACGAAAAAATCGCGAAAAACAAATTTTTGGCATTTTTCACAAAGACTTTACACAAAAATCACATAAAAAAACAAATATGCGCGTTAAGTTCCACAAAAAGCGTTGGTCATATTTAACAACAAAAATCGCGACATTCGTCCCCGAAAACGATTTTACGGAGAAACGCCTTATTTTTTTGGCGAAAGGTATTGCAAAAGAAGTCCTTTTGTGATATAGTAGCAAATGAAATCGGGGCGACCGATTTCGATTAAAAACCACGGGGACAAAACGCGCGCGGCGCGCCCGAAACCCGAGCGGGGGGAACGGCAAAGCACACCCGAAACCCGAGCGAGGGAAACGGCGAAACACACCCGAAACCCGAGCGGGGGGAACGGCAAAGCACACCCGAAACCCGAGCGGGGGAACGGCAAAGCGTGCGTAACGTACCCGAAATTTAAGCGGAGGAAAACATGAAGAAAAAGATATTAGCACTATTATTGGCACTCGCGATGATGCTGTCAGTCGCGGCGTGCGGCGACGACAGCGGCAGCGGCAGCAGCACCACTAAGGCGCCCGCGGCAAGCGAAGGCACACCCGCCGGGGACGACGACGACGACACCACTGCCGGCGACGACGACGATGACGACGACGATGACGACGACGACCTCGCAGGCTGGAAACCGCCCACGTTGAGCGAATCGGAAATCGCGGGGAGAACCGTAATCAACTTCTACACCTTCACGGAAGAAACGGGCAACGACCTTATGCCTTTCGTAGGGAGGCAGGTAAGCGACTTCAACGACAAGTATGTAATCAACTATATCCTTGAAGCGACTGCGAACACCTACGTAAGGAAAGTGGAAATGGCGCTGAACAGCGGCTCGGGCATCGACATTTACGTGGCTGACGCGGACTACGCGCGCAGCTTCGCGGCGAACGGCTACGCGGCGACGGTAAGCGATTATATCGAATACAACGCGGCGGACCGCTACAAGTACACCCTCGACATGATGACTGTCGGCGGCGAAGTAAAGGCGCTGTCCCACCAGGCGACGCCGGGCTGTATGTATTACAGAACCGACTTAGCGGCGGCGGCGGGCTACAATTCCCCCGCGGAAGTACAGGCGAAAGCAAGCACATGGGCGGGCTTCCTTGAACTCGCCGACGAAATCTCGGGAGACGGCGTTTTCATGACCTACGGCACGGACGAATTAAAGAGGAACTTCCTCAACGCGAGGGACGAGAGCTGGGTGGAGAACGGCAATTTGACGATTGACGAAGACGCCATTAAGGAATTCTTCACGACCACGAAAGCCCTCTACGACAAAGGACAACTCGTTTACAAAGGCACCGGCCAATGGAGCGCGGGCTGGCAGGCGGCGGCACGCGGACTGGATTCGCGCAATACCGGCGAAAAAGACGAGAACGGCAACGACATCTGGGAAGACGTTCCGGGTTCCAGCAAGAACGCGTTCGCTTATTTCGGATGCACTTGGTACCTGCACTACTGCTTGAAGACTTGGACGCTTAACACCGGCGACGACTACTGGAACTTGGTAGGAGACCCGGCTGACGGCGGACAGGGAATGACCGACGCCGAACTGGTCGGCAGAGGCACCTTCGGCAAATGGGGCATGGTAGACGGACCTGCGAGCTTCTTCTGGGGCGGCACCTACTGGTATGTTCCCAAGGCGCTTGTAGAAGCGGCTAAGACGGACGAAGAAAAAGCGAAGGTTCTCGAAGGCGTCAAAATCATCATTGACACCATGTGCATAAATGAAGCGACGGTAGAAGCCTACGCCAAGGAATTCGGCGACTTTATTTCCAACAAGAAGGTTGTAAACAAAATCAAGGACGACGCTGTGTTCAACAATCCCTTCTTAGGCGGACAGAACCATTACGCGGCGTTCGCGACCTCCGCCGAAAAGGTTGACGCGAGCAAAAACGTAAGCGTTTACGACGCGCGGTTCGACGATTTCTTCATCAGCGCGGTTAACGTGTTCTTTGAGGAAGTTGACAAAAACAACGCGAGCTTCGACGAAGCTTACAATAAAGCGATGGCGAAGCTGGTAGAGAACGTAAAGACGGGGCTGCCCGACGTCAGCACCGCGGACTACGACGGTTATTTCTCATAATCAATCGACAGGCGTTAAAACGGGGGGGTTCGGATTGAACCCCGAACCCCCCGCCGTGTTTGGTTTTTTTTTAGTTACCAAAACGGCCGCCGCCGATAAAAGTTTTCCGGGGTTGCTTGGTATTAAGAATTTGCAGGGGTGTTTTCTATGAGTAATTCAGAACCGACCGCCGCGGCGCCGGTCAAACGCAGAAGAAGGGCGCGTCTTGAGAAGTCCTACTGGGGGTACATCTTTATCGCGCCCTTTTTTATCGCGTATCTCTTGTTTTCGGCGTATCCGATTTTTTCCACGTTTTTCTACGCGTTCACCTTCCGCGTTACCGATAACGAGGAAATAGGGGCGCTGACCTACGAGGCCGTGTTCGAGTACCAGTTTAACGAAGACGGGACGCCGGTTATGCAGGGCAACAACCAAAAGCGGAAAAAGGTGGACTCGTATCCGGTGGAAGACGGGAACTGGAGCGAATTCAGGTTTGTCGGGCTTGAGAATTTCTATTTCAAGGGCGAGGGATACCGTTACTGGAAAGAGGATATGGAGGGCGTTTTATACCGCGAATGGCAGGATAACTACTCGAGCGGAATAATAGCCGACGGCGCGTGGATGGACATCTTCGCGAACACCGCGCTTATCTGGATTGTCGGTTTCATTCCGCAAATCGGTTTGGCGCTTTTGCTTGCCGCTTGGTTCACCGACGCGAAAATACGGGTGCGGGGGCAGGGCTTCTTCAAAGTAATATTCTATATGCCGAACATAATGACCGCCGCGACAATCGGTTATCTGTTCTTTATGTTCGCCATGCCGAACGGTCCGTTCCACATCATCGCCCAGAACATCGGCGTAATCGCGAAAGCGACCGCGGACGGCTCGGCGGAGCAGCTGGCGGGTCCGATTTTCTCGCGCGGGATGGTGGCGTTCATTAACTTTTGGATGTGGTTCGGCAACACCATGATTGTTATGATAGCGGGCATCCTCGGTATAAACCCGTCGCTGTTTGAAGCGGCGAACATCGACGGCGCCAACGGGAAGCAGGTTTTCTGGGGGGTCACGGTTCCGCTCATCAGACCTATCTTGACGTTCAACCTTATTCAGTCGCTCATCGGCGGCTTGCAGATGTTCGACGTGCCGACGGTCATCGGCGGATTTACCAGTTCGCCGCACGGTCAGTATTTGAGAACCATCATGATTCAGATTAACAACACGGCTTACGAGGTAAGCTCGCTCGGCGCGGGGAAGGCGTTCGGGTACTGCTCCGCCGCCGCCGTTCTGTTGTTTATGATTACGGTGGTGCTGAGCATAGTCATATTCATACTGATGAGAGACCGCAGTGAATCGAAATTCCTGAAGAAACAGAAGAAACTGATGAAATTACAGGCGCAGGCGGGAGGTGCTCACTGATGGCTGACTATATACCCTTTAACTTACAGACCGAATCGGGTGAGAAATCGTATTGGGCGGCGATTCTCGCGAAAAAGGCCGTCGTCTACATTGTCTGTATTCTGCTGACGCTGATGTGCGTGTTGCCGTTCCTGTTCATGTTCTTCAACGCGACGAAGAGCAAGATTGAGCTCGGGAACGCCACCGTCGCGTGGTGGCCGAGTCTGCCCGAAAACTCGCTGCTCGGTTCGCTTTTGCCGAGTAAGTCGTTTTCCAACAACTGGACGACCTTATTCGTCAAAGACATAGGCGGAATGAAGCTGCCCTTCGTGAACGCGTTCCTTAACTCGTTTATCATTTCGGCGAGTTCCACGCTGCTTTCGGTTTATTTCTCGTCGCTGACGGCTTACGGCTTTACCGCGTACCGGTTCCGAGGCGGGAAGGTCTTGTACGGTTTCGTTCTGGCGGTTATGATGATTCCCGCGCAGATTTCGATATTGGGGTTCATCGGGCTGATGAAGTCCTTCCACTGGTACGGCTCTTTCCTCCCGCTGATTATCCCGGCGGTCGCCGCCCCGGCGACGGTGTTCTTCATGCGGCAGTATATGTCGGCGACGCTGTCGCTGGAACTTGTGGAGGCGGGGCGAATAGACGGTTGTACCGAATTCGGGATTTTCAACAGGCTTGTCTTGCCCATTCTTACGCCGGGTATGGCGACGATGGCAATATTCGCGATGGTCGCTTCTTGGAACAGCCTGTTCGGACCCACCATGCTTCTGGGCGGCGAGGACGCGAAAAAATACACGGTTCCCATGTTGGTGGATATGATAAAATCCAACAAATACGCGCCCGAAATCGGGGCGATGTACTTGGGGCTTTCGGCGACGGCGGTGCCGCTGATTGTGTTCTATCTGATTTTGTCGCGGTATATAATCGCGGGCGTCGCGCTCGGCGGCATAAAAGAATAATGCGCGTTTCACGGTTTTTCGCGAATACAAGGGGGCGGACTTTTCGCGATATAAAGGGCGGATATCAATCCGCCCTTTGTGAATTTTCACGAAAGGGTTTGGTATGAACGCGGGAATTATCGGTACCGGCTGGATTGCCGAAAAAATGGCGTACACGCTTAACGAAATGAGCAAGGACGAGGACGTTCGTTTGGCGGCGGTCGCCTCGCGCGCCAAGGAAACGGCGGACGAATTCGCGCGAAGGTTCGGCGTCCCCAAGGCTTACGCGTCTTATGAGGAGCTTTGCGCGGACGAAAGCGTGGATTTGGTTTACATAGCCACGCCGCACGCCTTTCATTACGGGAATATGCTTACGGCGCTCGGCGCGGGAAGGAACGTCCTTTGCGAAAAGTCGTTCACCGTGAACGCGGCGCAGGCGCGCGCGGCGGTCGATTCAGCCGCCGGGAAGGGGCTGTTCATAGCCGAGGCAATCTGGACGCGCTACCTGCCCCTGCGTGAGAAGTTCTCGCTGCTTGCCGAAGGCGCAATCGGAACGCCGCTTTCCCTTGACGCGGAAATCGCTTACCCGAACGCCGGCATAAAAAGAATGTACGAGCCGGGTTTGGCGGGGGGCGCGCTCCTCGACCTCGGCGTGTACGCCGTGAATTTCGCGCTTATGGCGTTCGGTTCCGACATATCCGAAATAAAGTCGAGTTGCGATTTTTTTTCAACGGGGGTGGACCGCGAAAACGAGATTACGTTTGTTTACGCCGACGGCAAAACGGCGAGGCTTGTAAGCTCGCTGGCGAGGCAGGGCGATAACATGGGGATAATCACCGGAACGGAGGGGCGGCTGGTTTTCAAGAACATCAATAATTACGAGTGGGTTGAAATCCACGACAAGCGGGGCGTCACGCGGCTGCCGCGTCCGAAGCAAATCACCGGTTACGAATATCAGGTGCGTTCGTGCGCCCGCGCGCTCGGGCGCGGCGCGAAGGAATGTGAGGAAATGCCCCGCCGCGAGATTATAAGGGTCATGGAAATCATGGACGAAATTCGCGGGCAGTGGGGGTTAAAGTACCCCGGCGAGTAAAGGCAATCATTTGAAATTAGTCAAAATAACCAAAATAAGTATTGCGTTTTCAACAAATATGTAAAACTTGTGCAAAAGTATTGAAATGTAAATCCGTTTGTGATATAATTAACAATAAAGAGAAATAAAAAATAAATTGAGGATTTTGACGTTATGGAGATAAAAAAAGAATATCAAATTCCGCTGTATCTTTTCCACGAGGGGGAGCTGACGGAAGGTTATGATTTTTTCGGTTCGCATTTCACCGTGAGAGACGGGGTTGAAGGCGTGGTGTTCCGCGTGTGGGTGCCGGGGGCAAGGGGCGTAAGCGTCGTCGGCGATTTCAACCATTGGGACAGAACGCGCGACGAAATGTACCGAATCAGCAATAAAGGGATTTGGGAGGCGTTTGTTCCGGGGCTGCGGCAATATGACGCCTATAAATACTCGATTGAAACGGCCGCGGGGCAGGTCCGCCTCAAAGCCGACCCGTATGGCTTTCACATGGAAACGCGCCCTAACACCGCCACGAAGATTTATGACATTTCGGGGTTTCGGTGGGGGGACGAAAAATGGCGCGAAAGGGTCGCGGATACGGATGTTTACCGTTCCCCGATGAACGTCTACGAGGTGCATCTCAATTCGTGGAAGAAGAAACAGTCCGAGGACGAGCTTTTCAACTATATGGAATTAGCGTCCGAACTTATACCCTATGTAAAGAAAATGGGTTATACGCACATTGAGATGATGCCCGTAGCCGAATTCCCGTTCGACGGTTCGTGGGGGTATCAGGGGATAGGGTATTTCGCGCCGACCTCGCGTTTCGGGACGCCGCGCGATTATATGACCTTTGTGGATTACTGCCACCGGCACGGCATAGGCGTGATACTGGACTGGGTTCCGGCGCATTTCCCCAAGGACGCGGCGGGTCTGTACGAGTTCGACGGCGATTATTGCTACGAATATTCCGACCCGCTGAAGCGCGAGCATTATAACTGGGGTACGCGGATATTCGACTGGGGCAAGGCGGAGGTTCAAAGTTTCCTTATCAGCAACGCTTACTACTGGATTAAAGAGTATCATATTGACGGGTTACGGGTGGACGCCGTCGCCTCGATGCTTTATCTTGACTATGACAGGCGCGAATGGCGCCCGAACATATACGGCGGTCACGGGAACATAGAGGCGGTGGCGTTTTTGCAAAAGCTCAACGCCGCTTTGTTCAAATATTTTCCGAAGGTGCTGATGATAGCGGAAGAATCCACCGCCTGGCCGATGGTTACAAAACCAACCGACATAGGCGGGTTGGGGTTTAACTTCAAATGGAATATGGGCTGGATGAACGATATGCTCGCCTATATGTCGATGAGCCCCGAGTACCGCCCCGCCAACCACGATAAGCTGACCTTCTCGTTCCATTACGCTTTTGCGGAAAACTATATACTGCCCATTTCGCACGACGAGGTCGCCCACGGGAAATGCTCGATGCTTGATAAAATGAGCGGTCCGAGGGAGCTGCGTTTCGCGTCGCTGAGGACGTTTTTGGCGTATATGGCGGCGCATCCCGGAAAAATGCTCATGTTCATGGGGCAGGAGTTCGCGCAGTTCAAGGAATGGAATTACAAGTCGGGGCTGGACTGGGACGTCCTCGAATTTGAGGAGCATCGGAAAATGCAGGACTTTGTCCGGGCTCTCAACGATTTTTATCTTAAAACCGACGAGTTGTGGGAAAACGAAAGCGATTGGAGCGGCTTTAAGTGGATTGTTCCCGACGACAGCCAAAACAGCGTAATCGTGTTCCGCAGAATAAAGTCAGACGGGGACGAGTTGATTGCCGTGTGTAACTTTCAGCCGAGGGAACACGGTCAGTACCGTTTCGGGGTGCCTTTTCCCTCGGATTATAAAGAGATTTTCAGCACGGACGCCAAGGAATTCGGCGGGAGCGGTCTGACGAACAAAACGCTCAAAGCCGAACAGACGCCTTCGCACGGGGAGCCTTATTCGTTAGTCGCGTCAATCGCGCCCATGTCGGCGTTTTTCCTGAAACCCGTAAAAAAGGCGAACAACAGCGGACAAAGGAGGCATACATGAAACACGTAAAGAAAGAATGTGTGGCGATGATTCTCGCCGGGGGGCAAGGGAGCCGGCTTTACGCCCTCACGCAGGACATGGCGAAGCCCGCCGTGCCTTACGGAGGCAAATACAGGCTCATAGACTTCCCTTTGTCCAACTGCGTCAATTCGGGCTTTGATACCGTGGGCGTTTTGACGCAATACCAGCCGCTCGTGCTTAACGAGTACATCGGCAACGGTCATCCGTGGGGGTTGGACAGGGTTCACGGAGGCGTTCATGTGTTGGCGCCTTATGAAAGTTCGGGGGGGAAATCTTGGTATTCGGGGACGGCCAACGCCATTTATCAGAACATGAGCTTCATTGACCGTTACAATCCCGAGTATGTCGCCGTTCTCGCGGGGGACCACATATACAAGATGGATTATTCCAAGATGCTGGACTGTCACATAAAGCAAAAGGCCGACACGACGATTGCGGTTATCGAGGTTCCGTGGGAGGAGGCGTCGCGCTTCGGCGTCATGTCGGTGGACGGGAACGGCATAATCACCGAGTTCGCGGAGAAGCCGCCCGAACCCAAGTCGAATTTGATTTCGATGGGCGTGTATATCTATTCTTGGCAGAACCTGAAGACATACCTTATCGCCAACGAAAACGACAAAGAGGCGAAGAAGGATTTCGGGGGGAACATAATCCCCGATATGCTTAAAAACGGCTGTAAAATGGTGGCGTACCATTTTGATTCCTACTGGAAAGACGTGGGGACAATCGACAGCCTTTGGGAAGCCAACATGGACCTGCTCAACCCGAACGTG
>JAIRWE010000117.1 GCA_031253365.1 Oscillospiraceae bacterium
ATGTGATAAACCAAAAGTTCGAGCAGTTTTTGCAACTTGAAATTCAAAAGTTAATCGGGCGGAAAGCACCCGAGCAGTAATTTTTCAGGAGGAATTACAAATGAGAAACAATATTATGAAAAGGGCTTTGGCGTTGACACTCGCAGCCGCCGTGACGCTGACGTTCGCGGGAACGCCGGGGGATTTGAAAACCAACGCCTCCGCCGAATCCGCAATAGGAACGGTCTATTATGTCAGCTTTAACAACGGCGACGACAATAAGCTCGGCACTTCGCAAGCCAACGCCTGGAAAACCTTTACCAACGTAAATGAAACGGTATTTAAGCCCGGCGACAAGATTTTGCTGGAGCGCGGCTCGGTTTGGGACGACGCGCAGCTGTCGCCGAAAGGTTCCGGCAGCGGTAACGCGCCCATTATTATAGACGCATACGGAAACGGGGATATGCCGCGTATTAACGCGCGGAACATGGAATGGTACCCCAATTTCAATTATAATGACGACGTGAGCAACGAAGTCAATGAAAACCGCGTATGGAACGCCCCGGTTGTGTTTTACAATCAACAGTATTGGGAAATCAACAACCTTGAGGTTACGAATTTCAGCCCGACGGTGATTACCTATCACGACGCGGCAAGTGAAAAAACCAAAATCCCGAACCGTGACGGAATTTTGATTGTCGGCAAAGACGCGGGTGTTTTGCGTCATATGTACGTGCGTAACTGCTATATACACGGTGTAAACGCCGCCTATACAAGCGCGGCGGGAATAGGGCGCGGCGGACTTGTTTATCTTATACGCGGAAAGGACGTTCGCACCCGCTGGGACGACATAATCGTTGAAGGCAACCGCCTCGGCAACATTAACGATTATGAGCTGGGGCTGAAAGTCGCGCCGGAGCATCCCAGCATCGGGCATTACGGCGTTTCGTTCGAGGGCACTTGGCGGCTGAACGCCAGCGGGACATTCGCCACCGAAAACGGAATCCCCACTTCGGAAATGAACAATTCCAACGAGTTAAGCACAAATATTATAGTCAGAAACAACTATTTTCAGGACGTGGGCAACGCCGCCGTTCATTTCGGCGCGGTTGAGAACGCCGTCGTCGAGTACAACGTCCTGGACCACTGCAACAGCGGGCTTAACGGCAACGTGCCCATTTGGTGGCACGCCAGCAATTATATACTCTGCCAGTTCAACGAGGCGTTCGACACGGGCGCGTCCACCAGCAAGGAGGACAGCCAGGTTTTTGACCCGGACGGATACGCGCCGCTCAGCGTTATTCAGTATAACTATACCCATGATAACCCGTCGGGCGCGTATTTTCAGTGCGACCTCGGCACCGCTTTCGTGTCTCACTGGCGGTACAATATCAGCGTCAACGACGGCACGGGGCAAAACAGCCACGATAACGGCGCGGTCATCACTTATCAAAACGCAAGCAACACAAGTTCGCGTTTTTACTTCTACAACAACGACGTCTTTATCGGCGATAACGTAAGCTCGCTTGTCGGGACGCACTGGGGCGCGGCAAGAGCATACAGACCGGGATATATCATGAACAACCTCTTTTATGACAGCGGAAAAGGGGCGGGGCGCAGTAAATCCGGTCAATATTCCGCTTACGATGAGGCATGGTCACTGAACTTCGTAAACAGCTCGCGCTTTGACAATAACTATTACGGCGGAACGCGCGAAGACAAGCTCAGGGCGGTAACGGGGGAAGAAGCCCATCAGGACGGCAACAGTGTCGGCGGAAATTTGGGAATCAACGATTTGGAAGCCAAAATAGCCCGCCCGGAAGGTTATACCACCGTGCCGGGTCTGCCGGGGTATGAAGCCTCGATGAACGACGTGCGGGAAGCCACCGGCTGGGAAAAAATAAACAACTTCTTGCGCGACGGAGCCGGCGGTTTTACGGAATCCGTTCTGTACCGCGCGGGCAAAACGCTGAACTCAATCGGCGAAGCGAACAACACCGGCGGAACATTCGCCAACGGCGGGCGCGACATTTTCGGGAACTATGTATCGCCGTTCAATCCGCCGAGCATAGGCGCGATTGAAATAGACGCGAACACTTCAATCCCCGACGGCAAAAGGCTGACGCGCTTCGGAGACGACGCTAACGCCAAAGCCAATATGTCCGGCGTGACGGATGAAAACGGTATCAGGTACGTCGGCGCGGGCTGGCGCACCAAAGACAACGGAACGGTTCTCAACGGTTTGAACGAGGCGGGCAGACCGAAGAACAGCGCGAGGTACGGCAGGGAGTTATACTGGAATACGAACTCCGTCCATGTCAGCCAAGCGGAAATTATAATTCCGGAAGGGTACTGTTTTGACGGCTTTACGGCGCATACGGACAACGCCGCGATTGTTACCGCGAGTTACGGCAACCAATCGAAAAAATTCTATTTGTCGTCTGTGAAGAACAGTTTCCTTACCGATTTTACGGGTTCGGCGGAAAACGGGACGTCGCTGAAAATCGATATTTATTGCCCGTGGGGGGCGAGCGGCGTTTATTTCGACGAGCTGATTTTGAGCGAAACGGAAAAAGACACGCTCCCGAAGGTTAATGTGGCGCTTAACAAAACCGCCAAGCAGAACCGTTCGGGGACGGCGGCAAACGCGGTCGACGGAAGCGCGTCTACGGTGGCGGTCAACGCTTCCCCCGCGACTAACCTCCCCTACATCTGGGCGGTTGATTTGGGGCAAAACCACAACGTTGACGAGGTTCAGATTGACTGGACGGGAAAAGCCGCGAACGACGTTACGAATTGGCTGTATAAAATACAGTATTCCGCCGACGCTTCGGTATGGGCGGGCGCGACGTCATTCACGACCGCTACGTCAAACCCGGACGAAATCGACGCCGCGGTCAATACCGCGGGCTGGACGGACTGGGTGGATTACAGCAGAGGAGAGGGCGCGCCCGGCGACGTCATACAGGCGTATGAGAAAGAAGAAGCGGTACCGGCGCGTTATTTCAGGGTGGTATTTTACGGCGTGCCTCCCGGAACCGAATATTGGCTGTCACTGCGTCAATTCCGCGCCTACGGTATTCCCGAAGGCGGCTGGGAGGGTGTTTCAATCGTGAGCGACATAGCTTACGGCAAGCCCGTTCTCCCGATTGGCGGGAACACCCTGAACCCGCGCGAACCGGAAGCCGTCACCGACGGCAAAGCCGACACGTTTTGGACGGCGAACGGCGACGACTTACGGATTGACCTGGGGCTGCAATACGATATTGACAACGTGAACGTTATCTTTCACGGGGACGAACCCGGTTCGGGCGACGTTACCGTAAAGGTTTCGGAAGAAGTTTGCGAGAATACGGGCGACTCGTGCTGGGAAACCCTCGGAACGCAAGCCGCCGCCGGCTCCGTAACGGTTTATGACGGCGAGGGCAAAAAAGGGCGTTATCTGCTGATAAGCGCAAATTCGGGGGTTAATATCGTCGGTATCGAGGCTTTCGGCGACGAAAGAATCACGCCTCCGCGAAAAATTATGATTTTCGGCGCGCACCCCGACGACGAAACGCTTTTCGGCGGCGGCACAATCAAACGCGCCGTTGACAACGGCGACGACGTATATATCCTCATGGCGACGAACGGCGACTATAACGGTCGCGGCGATACGTCGAGCGGCGGTCAGGCGCGTATGCGGGAAACCCTTTCCGCCATGTCGTATCTCGGCGTTAAGAGGGAAAACGTCTATTTCCTGAGTTTTCCCGATACCGGCGGTCTCGACGAATTCGGAATGACGGGAACCGGCAACTATTATCAGGGCAGCGCGCTGTACAGATTGTATATGAACGAGGACGACCCGTATGCCGTAATACCCGGGCGGCGCGAGAATGAAACGCAGACCTACAACGGTTCCGCGGCGGGGGCGAAATCCTACTACGACCGTTTCTTCGGGACGCAGGTAGACTATACGCGCGCCAACTTCCTTATGGGCGTACAGGACGCGTTTGACCGCGTAAGACCGGACGACATTTACACCACCTCGCGTTACGACCTGCACGCCGACCACGCCGCGTTAGGGCTGTTCGCGACCGAAGCGCTGATTAACCTGCGCCAAACGGATTCAAACTACACTCCCAAACTGCATGAAACGTTTGTCCATTCCTGCGCGTCCGATGAAAGGAACGGCGGAAACAGCTGGCCGAAGAAAACAGCCACCGTCGAACCCTTCGAGTATCCCCAGGGATTGGACGAGAGAACCATTTTCGATTGGAACCGCCGCGAAAGCGTTACCGTTCCCGAATCCATGAGGGTAACGCCTTACGATTTCAACATGAAATATCAGGCGATTCTCAAATATCCCTCGCAAGGGAAAGGCTGGATTACGTATTTCGCGAAATACGACGAATTTTTCTGGCCGCGCGATTTTGAAAACTTAGCCTTCTTTGCCGACGCCGCCGCGTCCAGCGAATTGTCAAGCGCGCGGGGGGCGAAAAAAGCGATTGACGGCGTTCGGGACGGCGAATCCACTTCGATGAAGGACGACTTTCCGAACAGCACCGCCGCCTATATAAGGGAAGACCATCCCGACCGTTTCCCGACCGCCGAATGGGTCAGCGACGACGAAACGGCGGGCGCGTGGCTGCGCCTTGATTGGCTCGAAGAGATTACGGCGAACAAAATCGTGTTATACGGACGCCCCAAGGCGGGCGAAAACGTCAAATCCGGCGAATTGACGTTCTATAACGGCAACGGCGAGCAAGTCGGCGCTTCCGTCGCGGTGGGCGCGCTTCCCGAAGACGGACGGCCGCTGACAATAAAGCTTCCTTCCGGGATAAACATTCAATCGCTTAAATTTGAAATCACGGATTACGAAGGTCAAGCCGCCGGATTGGCGGAAATCGAGGTGTACGGCGCCACGGTTCCGATGAGCAAAGCGATTTCCCTGAATAAGTCCGGTTTGCACACCTTCCCGAAAACGCCTTTCGGCGAGGAACCGAAAGCTCCTTTGACGGTTCAGGTGAGCAACGTCGCCGAGGAGGAAACCGGCGAGCTTACCGTGTCTCTCAGCGGCGGCAACGCGGACAGCTTTATTCTCAGCACGGAAACCATAGGCAGCATTGCCGTAGGCGGTAAAAGCAGTTTCACCGTCAAGCCCAAAGCGGGGCTGCCGATAGGGATTCACAGCGCGACGGTTACCGTGTCGGGAACGGGTCTTTCACCCAAAAAGTTTAACGTGAATTTCACCGTTATGCCGAAGGTCATCAATTTGGATATAAGCGGCACGTATATATTCCCCGCCGCCGAAACCGGTTATGACAAATCCCCCGCGAAATCCGTCGTCGTAAGCAACGGCTCGGATGTTATCGAAGTCACCGGCGTCAATGTCACGCTTGAAGGCGCGAACGCGCAAAGTTTTACGGTAACGCCGGAGTCAATCGGCACAATCCGACCCGGAGGCGTCGCGCTGTTTACCGTAAAACCGAAGGAAACGCTGGAAAACGGCGTCTATGACGCGAGCGTTACCATAAGCGGCGACGAAACGGAAACCAAATCGTTCAACGTGCGGTTTATCGTGGCGGCGCCGACCGAAGTCACCGCGCTGTTCCGCTACACCTTTGACGAGCCTTCCGAACTGGAACGCACGGGGGCGTGGGGCGTAGACGAGATGAAAGACGTGGTTTGGAACAAAGACGGCGGTCTTAACGGCGGCGGCAGCTTGGAGTTTCCGAACAATAACAACTATCTGGCGATTACGGGCGGAAACTTCAATACCTCCACGAGCGACTTCACCTTCTCCATGTGGATTAAATCCGCGAATGTGGGAAGACAGCAATACCTTATGGGGCGCAGCCCCGGCGACGACAGTATTATACTGAGAGCGGGGGGATACCTCGGTTCGTATAATATGGGCGGCGGAAGCGTCACCTTGACGTCCGTCCACCACGCGCCGATTAAATCAGGGGAGTGGGCGCATATAGCGGTAACCCATTCCAGAAGCGGAAATTCAAGCACCGTGACCTATTTCCTCAACGGCAAGCAGGTTCATCAGCATAGCGGGCAGCCTTCCGGAAACGTCCAGAATTTCTTTGTACTGGGCGGACGTTACCACAGGGGGGCGACGACCGGGGCGTTCACGGGGCAAATGGACGAAGTCGGCTTATATCATGGCGCGATGAACGCCACCGCCGTTCAGAAACTGTATGAAAGCAAAGCGGAATATGTGAAAAAAATCAGTTTGAACGCGGACGAAACGTATAAATTCGCCGACGCCGAACACGGCTATTCCGAACAGACGGCAAAATCGTTTGTTGTGGAAAATATAGGCAATTTGCCTGTCGGTGAGCTTACCGTCGCGCTTTCGGGAGACGACAGCTTTATTCTCTCGGAACGGACAATCGCGGGCATCGACGTAGGCTGCAAGGCGTTTTTCACGCTCGCGCCCAAATCGGGGCTCGGAATAAAAAATCATAAAGCCACCGTCACTGTAAGCGGAGAAGGCGTCGAACCCGTTTCATTCGACGTAAGCTTCAAGGTGTTCGGCGACGATGTTAAGCCGCCCGCCGGCACGATTACCATGAGGAACAACACGTTTAAGTCGTTTATGAACACAATCACGTTCGGTATGTTCTTCAAGAATACGTTAGACGTGACGATTACGGCAAGCGACGAAGAATCGGGTATAAGAACCGTGGAATACCTTATATCCGAAACCTACCTGCCCGGTACGACAAACTGGGATAAACAGGACTGGACGATTATCAACAACGGCGGCAAGTTCAGCGTGGCGGCAAACTTCAAAGGCGTTATTTACGCGCGGCTGACCGATAACGGGTTCAATGAAACCGTTATTTGCTCAAACGGCGTGACGGTCTACACGGACAGCGCGGTTCTGACGGAGTCCGTCAGCTTTACCAAAGGCTCCGGCGAAGACGCCTTCGCGAACGTAACGCTGAACGGTAACACCATAGACAAAATCAGCGATATGAGCGGCGATTTGACCGCGAACACCGATTATACGGTGTCGGGCGGGACAATTACGCTCAAAGCGGGTTATCTTGAAGGTCTGGCGAAAGGGGAATACACGCTTACGGTTACGTATAACCCGCTCGGAATAAAATACCCGCAGGTTCCTTCCGCCGACAGCGAAGCCCCGTCGGCGACGAAGATAACGCTGAAAATAGAAGAGAAGGTTGTCGTTCCGACCGAGCCGCCCGTAACGGAGCCGCCCGTAACGGAACCTCCCGGAACCGAGCCGCCCGCGACGGAAACCCCCGCGACGGAAACCCCCGCGACGGAGCCTCCCGCGACGGAGCCTCCCGCGACGGAAACCCCCGTGACGGAACCTCCCGCAACGGAAACCCCCGCGACGGAGCCTCCCGCGACCGAAACCCCCGTGACGGAAACCCCCGTGACGGAAACCCCCGTAACGGACGAGAATACCCCTTCGGGCGAAGACGTTATTTACGACGTGCTTGAAGACTTCGGTTCCTGGAACGGGGAAGGC
>JAIRWE010000029.1 GCA_031253365.1 Oscillospiraceae bacterium
CGAGCAGGCGCAGTCCGAACAGACACAGTCTGAACAGACGGTGTCTGTTCGGACTGCGCCTGCTCGTAAGGGCAATAAGAAAAAGTCGCTGAAAAGGCTGAAAGAGGAAGCGGAGAGGAAAAGGCGGCGGAGGGCAAGGGAACACGTCCGCACGTTCACGCATATTTTCGGAAGCGTGCTGTTGGTTGTTTTCATCGTGTCGGTATCGGTTTTCCTGGCGCAGTACATCGTGCGCGCCGCTCTCGATTTTACGGGGATAACCGTCGAGTCCCTCGAATACACCGTTGAAATTCCCGGGGACGCGCCGACGGAGGATATAGCGGAGATATTGAAGGACGCCGGTATCATCGGTATGCCGGAGCTGTTTTGCCTTTATTCGAGGATTTCGGATAAGGACGGCAAGTATCTGCGCGGGCTGTTCACGCTTAACTCGAATATGTCCTACGGGCAGATTATCAGAATCCTTCAAACGCCGAGCAGCGTCAACGAAACCGTTCGGCTTCGGATTACGGAGGGGATGACGGCGCGGGAGATAGGCGAGCTTTTGGAGGAAAACCTTGTTTGCCGCGCCGCGGATTTTGAAGTCTTTTATAAAAACAAAATGAACGCCTACAATTTTGAGAAGCGGCTGCCGCAAAACTCGTCGAAGTTCTATCAGCTTGAAGGGTACCTGTTTCCCGACACCTACGAATTTTACGTGGTGAACGAAATGGAACACAGCGAGGACTTCGACACCCTGAAATACGCCGAAATCGCCGCGAAAACGATTTATTCCAACACGCAGGAACGGATTACGCCGGAGATGTACAAGAGGATTAACGAAATGGGGCTGACGCTCGACCAGTTTATGACGCTCGCTTCCATGACGCAAAAGGAGGCGGGTTCCGTCGACGATATGTATTTGGTGGCGGCGGTGTTCGTCAACAGGCTGAACAACCCCATGGAGTTCCCCCATTTGCAGTCGGACGTGACCATCATATACGCGGAGGAAAACATCAAGCCTTACATAAACGGCGAAAACGCCGCGTTCTATGACGGCGTGGTGAAGGCGTACAATTCATACGAAAGCGAGGGGTTGCCGCCCGGTCCGATTTGCAACCCCGGGAAGGAAGCGATGGACGCCGTCATTTCCGCGCCCGCCACCAACGAGACGTTGGCGGAAATCGGCAAGAAGTATTATTATTTCTGCGCGAACGTGGAAACGCTGGAAATGTTCTTCGCCGAAACGCTTTACGAACACGAGCAAAACCTTCGGCTTGCCGGGCTTGACGCGGATGATGAATAACGGGCTTGCGGTTCCGCAGCTGCTTTCGCCCGCCGGCGACCTCGAGTCGCTTGACGCGGCGGTCATGTACGGGGCGGACGCGGTGTATGTCGGCGCGCGGGAGTTCAGCCTGCGTTCGCCGGGGTTGAGCGACGGGGAGCTTTCCACGGCGGTTCGCAAGGCGCGCGAGGGCGGCGTTAAGATTTATCTCGCCTGCAACGCCGTACCCTGTAACGCCGACGCCGACGCCTTCCCTCGGTTCGTCGAAAAAGCCGCCGATATGGGAATCGACGCCGTAATAGTATCGGACCCGGGCTTTTTCGATATAGCGAGAAGCTGCCGCCCCGCCCTTCCCGTGCATATTTCCACCCAGGCGGGGGTCGCCAATTACGCCGCCTGCAACGCTTGGTATAAGGCGGGGGCGCGGCGGGTCATACTGGCACGCGAGATGACGGCGCGGGAGATAAGGGAGCTTCGCGAAAAGACGCCGCCGGATTTGGAAATCGAGGTTTTTGTTCACGGCGCCATGTGCGTAAGTTTTTCGGGCAGGTGCCTTTTGTCCGCTTATATGACGGGCAGGGACGCCAACAAGGGGATGTGTTCTCACCCTTGCCGCTGGGAATACAGCCTCGCGGGGGCGAAGGCGGCTTCCCTCCGCGAAAAGACGCGCCCCGACGAGGACTTTGAACTGCTCGAAGACGGGCGGGGCAGCTATATCCTTAATTCAAAAGACCTTTGCGTAATCGGGCGCGTCGGCGAATTGGCGGACGCCGGCGTTTCCTCTTTGAAAATCGAGGGGAGGGCGAAGACCGCTTATTACGTCGCCGTGATTACCAACGCCTACCGCGCCGCCCTTGACGCGCTTGAAAGGGGCGAGGGCGTTCCCGAATGGGCGATGCGCGAGGTTTTCTGCGTGAGCCACCGCCCGTATTCCACGGGGTTTTATTTCGGGGAAAAGGGCGCGCAATGCCACGGGAACGGCGGTTATATAAGGGAATGTGATTTTGTCGGGACGGTGGACGGTTACGCCGACGGCGCGCTTGAAGTCACCCAGCGCGGCTGTTTCTCCGAGGACGACGTTATCGAGGCCGTGGTGCCGCGCCGCGCCCCCGAACGTATCCGCGTAAAGGAAATGTACGACGAGCGCGGCGAAAGAATCCGCGTCGCGAACCGCGCCATGTCAAAGCTGCGTATTTTGTGCGGGCGGGCTTACGCGGCGGGAACGATGATAAGGAGGCTCAATGGCGGGGACGTCGTTTTCTCGAAGCGTTAAGGAAAAACTCGCGGACATAAGGGAAACCGGAAAGGCGTACAAAGACGCGCTCAGTCGCGGCGTTTCATACGCCGCCTCGTCCGACGGCGCTCCGATTGACCCGTCCGTTTACGGCTGCGACGACGAAATAGCGGGGATTTTTTTGCGGGGCGTGTTCATTTCCTGCGGGCATATAACCGACCCGGGCAAGGGCTATCACTTGGAGCTTAATTTGCCCCGCGCCGAAAAGTGCGGCGAGCTTCTCGACTATATGGGCGAGCGCGGCATGGTTATGAAGATTTCCCGCCGAAAGGGGCGCGAGTTCATATACAGCAAGGACAGCGAGCAAATCGCCGACTTCCTCACTTATATCGGGGCGGGCCGCTATTCCATGGAAATAATGAACGCGAAGATTTTGAAGGAAATTCGCAACAACGTAAACCGCGCCGTCAACTGCGAGTCCGCCAACATCGAAAGGCTTGCCCGCGCCGCGTCGCGGCGTCTCGCCGATATAGAGTATATATTCCGCGTCAAAGGCAAGGAGTTTTTGCCGGCGCATTTGCGGGAGACCGCCGTGCTGAGGTTAAACAACGTCGAAAAGTCGATTGAGGAAATAGGGCGGGCGCTTAACATAAGCAAGAGCGCCGCGAACGGCAGGTTGAGGAAAATCAGCGAAATCGCGGACGGGCTACGCGAACGGGAGGAGATGTCGTCGGTATGAAATTAGGCATGGTCGGGCTTCCGAACGTCGGGAAAAGCACCCTGTTCAACGCCCTGACTTCGGCGGCGGCGGGGACGGCGAATTACCCTTGTTGCACCATTGAGCCGAACGTCGGTCTCGCGTGCGTTCCGGACAAGCGAATGGATAAGCTGTCCGAGATGTACAAACCCGAAAAATTCACCCCCGCCGCGCTGGAATTTATGGATATTGCGGGGCTTGTCAAGGGCGCGTCGAACGGCGAGGGGCTCGGGAACAAATTCCTCGCGGATATTCGCGCCGCCAACGCCGTTATCCACGTCGTGCGCTGTTTCGACGACGACAACATAATCCATGTTCACGGCGGCGTAAACGTTCGCAGGGACGTGGAAACCATCAATTTGGAACTGATTTTCGCGGATTTGGAAACCTTGGAACGCCGTTCGGAAAAGCTGAAAAAGGCGGCGAAGGGCGACAAAGCCGCCTTTGAGGAAATCGCCTTTATCGAGCCGCTTGCCGAACACCTTCGCGACGGGAACACGGCGCGTTCCCATGACTTCGGGGATTTGCGCGCCCGCGCGGACGAGTTCGTGAAAACGACGCCGCTTTTGTCGTATAAGCCCGTCATTTACGTCGGCAATATTTCGGAAGGGCAAAAGCCGGAGCTTTGCCCCCATTATAAAGCCCTGACCGACATAGCCGCCTCGGAAAACGCGGCGCGGGTTCTGCCGATATGCGCCAAGACGGAGGCGGAGATTGCCGAAATGGACGAGGGGGACAGGGAGCTGTTCTTGGCGGAGTGGGGTTTGTCGGAATCGGGGCTCAGCCGCGTGATTCGCGAGGGGTACGGGTTGCTCGGGCTGATTTCGTTCCTTACCGCGTCGGAAAAGGAGGTAAGGGCGTGGACGGTCAAGCGCGGCACGAAGGCGCCGGGCGCGGCGGGGAAAATCCACACCGATTTTGAAAAGGGGTTCATTCGGGCGGAAGTGGTCGCGTTCGATGAACTCGTCGCCTGCGGGAGCATGACCGCCGCCAAGGAAAAGGGGCTTTTGCGGATAGAGGGCAAGGAGTACGTCATAAAAGACGGGGACGTGGTGTTCTTCAGGGTGAACGTGTAAAAAAAACGCGGCGCTTCTTTCGGTGAAGCGCCGCGGTATTTGGTGATTGGGCGGTTTCTTAATTTGCGTTTTCCGGAGCTTTTAACTCGTCAACGGATAAACCGATACACTCCGCGATTTCCTCCAACGTCATTTTGCCGCTGTCGACGATTTTTACGGCAGCTTCTGAAAGCATCTCTTTCGCAAGTTCCTCGACTACTCTGCACATGGTGACCACTCCTTTCGCGTCTTCTTTCAAATATCTCGTTCGTTCCGCCAAAACGGGATAGTACATATCGTCGGCGTTGATACAGTTGAAATCGTGAATCAATTTCCCCAGCGGCGTGATGTTCGGGGAATCGTCCTTATACGCGCCGTTCACGTATATAACGTG
>JAIRWE010000032.1 GCA_031253365.1 Oscillospiraceae bacterium
CACGTTATATACGTGAACGGCGCGTATAAGGACGATTCCCCGAACATCACGCCGCTGGGGAAATTGATTCACGATTTCAACTGTATCAACGCCGACGATATGTACTATCCCGTTTTGGCAGAGCGAACGAGGTATTTGAAAGAAGACGCGAAAGGAGCGGTCGCCATGTGCAGAATAGTTGAGGAGCTTACGAGAGAATTTGCGGAAGAGGTTGCCGTAAAAATCATCGACAGCGGCAAAATGACGTTGGAGGAAATCTCGGAGTGTACCGGTTTATCCGTTGACGAGTTAAAAGCCCTGGAAAACGCGAACTGAGGAAATAACCGCGAACGAGGGAATTATTTTACGGTTGCGCCGGTATTATACCGATGCAACCGTAAAGTTTTTATGGCACGGCGCGGCCAATGCCCGTATCCGTTACTTCCCCTCGAAGCCTTCCCAGTCCTTCAAAAACCGCTCGATTCCCAAATCCGTAAGCGGGTGTTTAAGGCACTGCCACAGCACGTTCGCCGGAACGGTGGCTATATGGCAGCCGCAACGCGCCGCCTTGGTCACGTGAATGGGGTTGCGTATGGAAGCCGCGATTATTTCGGTGTCTATTTCCTGAATGGCGAAGATGTCCGAGATTTCCTCAATCAGCTCCATTCCGCGCGTTCCGACGTCGTCAAGCCGCCCCAGGAACGGGCTTACGAACGTCGCGCCCGCCCGCGCCGCCAAAAGCGCCTGCGCCGCCGAAAAAACCAGCGTAACATTGGTCTTTATGCCCTTCGCGGTAAGCGATTTACAGGCTTTCAGCCCTTCTTCGCACATCGGGAGTTTGATGACGATGTTCTTGTGGATACCGGCTAACGGCAACGCCTCCTCCACCATTTTGCCCGCTTCAAGCGAGATTACTTCGGCGGAAACGGGTCCGTCCACGATTGACGTTATTTCGGTAACGACCTGCTTGAAGTCCCTGCCCTCTTTCGCAATCAGCGACGGGTTGGTGGTTACGCCGCAGATTATCCCCATGTCGTTCGCGCGCTTAATGTCGGCGACGTTCGCGGTGTCGATGAATAATTTCATGGTTTCTCCTTTGTCTTAAATGTTCAGCTCCGCCAAATCCTTAAAGCTGTTTTTCATAACGGCGTAAAGGCTCGCGTACAGGGCGTAGACCTTCTCGTATTTGGCGGAATTTTCCGCGACGGGTTCCTGAACGCGCTCCGGTTTAATCACCGCGTCGCAGGCTTCGGGTACGCTCGAATACATTCCGGCGTTCACCGCCGCGAGAAGCGCCACCCCCAAAGCGGGACCTTCCTTGTTAAGCGTGGTTTTGACGGGGCAGCCGTACAAGTCCGCCAGCATCTGCCGCCACATCGGGGAGGTTCCGCCGCCCCCGCAAGCCATCATGTCGCTGACGCTTATGCCCATTTCGCGCATGACTTCGGCGCAGTCCCGCATGGAAAACGCCACGCCCTCCATAACCGCCCGAAGCATATCCCGCTTTTTGTGCATGGACGACAACCCGAAGAACACGCCCCGCGCGTTCGGGTCAAGGTGCGGCGTGCGTTCGCCGTTCAGATAAGGCAGGTAAAGCAACCTGTTGGAACCGATGGGAACGGTTTCCGCCGCTTTATCGGTTAAATAATACGGGTCCACCCCCATTTGAAGCGCGGTTTCCATTTCGCCCCAGCAAAAGTTGTCCCTGAACCATTTCAGCGAAAGCCCCGCGCTCTGGGTTACGCCCATGACGTGCCACGCGCCCGGTACGGCGCAGCAGAACGTATGCACGCGCCCGCCCTTGTCGATTGAAATGTTCGACGTGTGGGCGAACACCACGCCCGACGAGCCGATTGTGGTGAAAGCCTTCCCGTCCTTGACGACGCCGGTTCCGATTGCGGCGGCGGCGTTGTCCCCCGCGCCGCCGACGACAGGCGTACCCTCCGCCAAGCCGGTAAGTTCGGCGCACTTTTTCGTGACTTTGCCCGTCATTTCGGGGGATTCAAAGACCTTTGCCAGCAACGCCCTGTCGATTTCAAGTTTTTGCAGGATTTCATCCGACCAGTCGCGCTTGGGGACGTCAAGCAGCTGCATCCCCGACGCGTCCGAAACGTCGGTCGCGTATTCGCCCGTCAGCATAAAGCGGATGTAGTCCTTGGGCAGGAGGATGTGGCGGCATTTTTCGTAAATTTCCGGCTCGTTGTTGCGAACCCACAGGATTTTCGCGGCGGTAAACCCCGTAATGGCGGGGTTCGCCGTGATGTCGACCAACCTTTCGCGGGTTGCGCGGCGGGTGATTTCCTCCGCTTCCGCCGCCGTCCTTTGGTCGCACCAAATTATGGACTTCCGCAAAACCTTGTCGTCGCCGTCCAGCATTACAAGCCCGTGCATCTGCCCCGACAAACCTATCCCCTTGATTTCGGAGGCGTCTACGCCGCTTTCGTCAATCACGTCGCGTATACCGTTGACGGACGCGTTCCACCAGTCCTCCGGCGATTGCTCCGCGTAACCGTTTTTCGGGGTATAGAGCGGGTATTCGTGGGTCGCGGAAGAAACGGGGGAACCGCCTTCGTCGAAGAGAACGGTCTTTGTCCCCGACGTTCCTGTATCTATTCCCAAAACATAAGGCATTGTACTTCTCCTCAGATTACAGATTAAACATAATCGCGTTCATAACGTTTTCAAGGTATTCCTGACGCCCGCTGCCGAGCGAAGCCGTCACCTCGCCTTTCGCGAGGGCGTGTTTCTCCAAATCGGCAAGGGAGGCTTTGCCCGATATAATGTCCTTGCCCATTCCCTCGTTCCAGCTCGCGTATCTTTCGGCGACGAACTTGTCTATCCTTCCGTCCGCTATCATTTTGTCGGCTATTCTTAAACCCAGCGCGAAGGCGTCCATTCCCGCTATATAAGAATGGAATATATCCTCCGGGGCGAACGAGCCGCGCCGCGCCTTGGAGTCGAAATTCAGCCCGCCGTGCGTAAAGCCGCCCGCCTTAATCACTTCGTACATACAAAGGGCGCAGTCATAGACGTTTGTCGGGAATTGGTCGGTGTCCCACCCCAGCAGCGTGTCGCCCTGGTTGGCGTCGATTGAGCCGAACATACCGCTTTCGCGGGCTACCCGCAGTTCGTGCTGGAAGGTGTGCATCGCCAAAGTCGCGTGGTTCGCCTCTATATTCAGTTTGAAGTCCTTATCGAGCCCGTATTTGCGCAGGAATCCTATTACGGTGGCGCTGTCGAAGTCGTACTGATGTTTGGTGGGTTCCTTCGGCTTGGGTTCGACGTAAAAGTCGCCTTTGAACCCGATTGAACGCCCGTAATCGACGGCGAGCCGCATTAAGCGCGCCATGTTGTCGAGTTCAAGCCCCATGTCGGTGTTCAGAAGCGTTTCGTACCCTTCGCGCCCGCCCCAGAAAACGTAACCGTTCCCGCCTAACTTGACGGTGATTTCAAGCGCTTTTTTAATCTGCGCCCCCGCGAAGGCGAACACGTCTACCGACGGCGACGTCCCCGCGCCGTGCATATAACGGGGGTGGGAGAAGCAGTTGGCGGTTCCCCAAAGCAGCTTTTTCCCTGTTTCGGCTTGCATTTTGGCGACGACTTCCGCCGCTTCGTCCAATTTCGCGTTGGTTTCGGACAAAGAGCCGTAGTCGGGCGACAGGTCCCTGTCATGGAAACAAAAATACTCTATCCCGAGCTTATCCATTATTTCGAACGCGGCGTAAACCTTGTTTTTCGCCCGTTCGGCGCTGTCGGAAGCGTTCCAGCTTTTGTCCGCCGTGCCGGAGCCGAACATATCGGTTCCGTCGCCGCCCATGGTGTGCCACCATGAAAGCGCGAATTTCAGCGTTTCGCGCATTGTCTTCCCCCCGATTACCTCGTCGGGGTTGTAGAATCTGAACGACAGCGGATTGCCGGAAGTCCTTCCTTCGTACTTGACGCGCGGAATGTCCTTGAAAAATTCACCCATGTCGATGCCCTCCGTTTTTTAATAATATTGTTTTTTGATAATATTTTAATATAATCAGCGTCAGTTGTCAATAGGCGCCGCCGCCGAAAACCTTCTTCGCTATGTCGGCGGCTCCCTTCGCGTCGCTCGCGTAATAGTCCGCCCCGATTTTTTCCGCGTAGCCGGCGTTAAGCACCGCCCCCCCGACCATTACCGGGCAGGAAAGCCCGCGTTTCTTCAACAGGGCGACCGTGTCCGCCATCGCGCCCAGCGTGGTGGTCATAAGCGCGCTCAGCCCCACCAGCCCCGCCCCGGAAGAAGCCGCCGCGTCCGCCACCGTTTCGGGCGCGACGTTCTTCCCCAAGTCGACGACTTCGTAGCCGTAGTTTTCCAGTAAAACCTTTACGATGTTTTTCCCTATGTCGTGAATGTCGCCCTTAACCGTGGCGAGGATGATTTTGCCTTTCACGCAGGGGGCGGCGCCGGCGCTCATGCTGTCTTTGATTACGCCGAAACACTCGCCTGCCGCCTGCGCCGCGAGCATCAGCTGCGGGAGGAAAATCAGCCCCTTTTCAAAATCGTCGCCCACTTTGTCCAAAGCGGGAATCAGGAACCTGTCGATTATTTCCATCGGGGGGAATTCTTCAAGCGCGCGCGCCGTTATGAGCGCGCCTTCCTTTTTCATTCCGCCGAAAATCGCGGCTTCCAGCGCAATCGGGGCGGCGACGCTTTGCGCGGGGGGTTCCCGCTTTTTGCTTTCGGAATAGGCGGCGATATACTCGGAAGCGTTTTTATCGTGACCGGCGAGCAGGTTATGCGCCCTCGCCGTTCCCATGACGCCGGGGGAACACGGGTTGATTATCGGCAAATCCAAACCGCTTCGCAGCGCGGCGCCGAGGAAAGCGGAGTTGATGACGTCGCGGCAGGGTAGCCCGAACGAAATGTTTGAAACCCCCAAAGCCGTTTTTAACCCCAGCCGTTCCTTCACCGCCTTCACCGCCGCGAGCGTTTCGGCGGCGGCGTTGCTTTCGGTCGAAACCGCGAGCGTCAGGCAGTCGATGAACACGTCCTGCTTCTTTATCCCCGCCGACAAAGCGCGGCCGAGGATTTTTTCGGCTATTTCGACGCGCTTTTCCGCCGTTTCGGGAATACCGTTCTCGTCAAGGGTAAGACCGATTACCGCCGCGCCGTATTTTTTCACGAGGGGCAAAATCGCCGAAAGGCTTTCCTCCTTGCCGTTGACGGAATTGACAATCGGCTTTCCGTTATAGCGGCGCAAGGCGGCTTCTATAACCGCGCCGTCGCCGCTGTCTATTTGCAGCGGCAAATCGCACGCGCCTTGAAGCAGCTTCATGACGCGCAGCATCGCGCCTTTTTCGTTCACGTCGGGAAGCCCCACGTTGACGTCGAGGATTTCCGCCCCCGCCATCGCCTGGTTTACCGCCTGCTTTAAGATATAATCGTCGTCCGAGTTTTTCAGCGCTTGCTTGAAGGCGTCCTTGCCCGTCGGGTTTATGCGTTCGCCGATTACGCGGGGGCGGTCTATCACGACGGTTCTCACCCCCGAGCAAACGGCGGAAAAGTTCGCCGTTTGTTCGCCTTTCGGCGAAGCGAGACCGACAACCGCCTCTTTCAGCAGTTTTATATATTCGGGAGAGGTGCCGCAGCATCCCCCCAGAACCTTCACGCCCGCCAAGGCGTATTCGCGCATTTCGGCGGCGAAATCCGCCGCGCTCAGCCCGTAATCGCCCGTTTCGGGGTCGGGAAGCCGCGCGTTCGGCTTCACCATGAGCGGCAAATCCGTCCACCCGCGAAGTTCGCGGACGACCGGCGACAGCTCGCGCGGGCCCAGCGAGCAGTTCACGCCGACGACGTCCGCCCCCAACCCCGAAACCGTCAGCGCGAACGCTGAAACGGGACACCCCGCGAACGTCCTCGCGTTCGGCTCGAAGGTCATCGAACAAATCGCGGGGAGCGCGGAATTTTCCTTAACGGCGAGCAGGGCGCACTTTAATTCCAGCAAATCCGAAAAGGTTTGCAAAACGAACAAGTCCGCGCCCGCACCGACCCCCGCCTTCACCTGCGCGACGAACAACTCGTAAGCCTCGTCGAAGCCGAGCGTTCCCGCCGGCTGAAGCAGCAGCCCTATCGGCCCTATGTCCTGCGCCACGAGGACGCCGGGGAAATCCTCAACCGCCTCCCTCGCTATTTCGACCGCGCGGGAAACCGTTTTTTCGGCGGCGCCGGGAGCGCTTAACTTGTACCCGTTCGCGCCGAACGTGTTCGAGCTGACTATGTCCGAGCCGCTTTCGGCGTAGGCGCGTATGACTTCCCTTACCTTTTCGGGCGCGGTGAAATTGAGGGTTTCGGGAGCTTCCCCCGCGTTCAGCCCTTTTTTTTGCAGCTGCGTGCCCATCGCCCCGTCAAATATGACGAAGGGCTTGTTCAGCAATTCCTTGAGATTCATCCCGTCACCCGTTTTCAATCATTTTCATCAGCCTGTATACGGGGTTAATTCTGTCGTACAGCTTCACGTCGTCTTTGCCCTTGAATATATTCGCCATGAAGAGCGCGGTGTTCTTATAGAACAATTCCTCATAGTTGCCGATGTTCGCGCCGCCGTGCGGGTAACGCTCGTCCGACATGAAATAACCGGAAATGTCGATGACGTAGCAATCCGTTTTTTCTATGAAGTACCGCTCACATTCCGCGATAATCGCGGCGGTTTTGCTCACGTAATCCCTGTCGACGGGCAGGGGCTTAACCTCCCCGTCAAAGTCGATGAAATATTCCGCCGGGCTGACGCGGTTGAGTATGATGTTCCCGCCGTATTTTTCGGTGACGGCGTTTATCATTTTATCCAAGGCGTTTTGCGCCGCCGCCTTGTCATAGTTCTTGAAATAGCGGAAAAACTTGCAGTCCTTCTTTATCTCGTTGAAAAACAGGGTTCTTCTCGTAAACTCGTCTATTTCAAAGAAGCCGCCTTTGTACGCCGCCATTTCCGCCGCTATGTCGAAAAAGTCCGCGATAAGCCAGCGGCTGCCGCTCCCCGCTATGATTTCACCCGCCCGCCGCTTAAAGCTGTTTTTGAAAGCGTCGCGGTATTTCGCGCTTCCCATAAACGAGGCGACGGGTTCAAACATATCGTCGGTGTGTTCGACGGGTTCCGTGAACGCCCAGCAGAACGGGTTTTTTTCGATGTAATTCCTGACCGCCGTCTTGTTGCACAGCATCGCGGAAATGTACGAGATTTCGGTTCCCCACACGTCGACTTCCAGCGGCGAGGAAGAAAAGGTGTATTCCCTCAGAGCCTCGTCCGCCCCCGAAAGGTTTTCGCCCGCCGCTTTCGCTTTTTTCGCGAAACGCAGAAGTTTGAAATAAAACGGCAGCGTCTGTTTCGTTATTACGGCGTCAAAGTCGGGGAAAAACTCGCGTATTCCGTTATAAACGGGTTCGATTAACTCGCCGAGGATTTCAAAAGAGCGGTCGAACATCACGGAAAAAACCTTGCCGGACATTTCAAAATCGCCTTCCGTGACGGCTTTAATCGCCTTCACCCCGTCGATGAATTCCCTGCCGTATCTGCCCGACAGTTCAAGGACGTTTTCCATGGTCAGCCCCGCGTGCTTAATCTCAATTAGCTCGTCGGAGTATTCGCGGATAAACTCCTTCGAGGATTTTTCCGCTATGATGTCGGCGGCGCACTCCTTGTTGTTCAGGACGAACGGCGCGAGTTTCCTCAAAACAAGGCTGTCGTAATAATAAAGGTATCTTTTCAGCCATATATCCGCGTACACCGCGTCCTCGTCGGTGGTTTCGCTGAAAACGCCGCGCAGCACGCGCCGCGTATGCTCCGTGAAGAACTCGTCGTAGCGCGGGGTTTCAAGCCCCGCCGCGAAATATTCCTTCGCCGTGTCTATGACGGCGGGCTCGATTTTTTCCATGAAATAATCTTCCAGCCGCTTAATGAGCCGCGAAAGTTTGGCGGCGCGTTCGCCGTCGCCCGGCGCCTCCCCGAAGAGCCGCACCTGTTTTTCGGCGGCGTAAAAACGGTTGAGGCGATGCCTGATTAAGATAACGCGCTCGGGCGGGAAGGCGGCGTTCACCGCTTTTATGAACTCGTCCATCCCCGCTTTCCAGAAGGCTTCTTTAACGGACGGCTTAACGCCCTCGCCCGACGGGGCGACCGCCGCGCAGTAAAAATCGACAAGCAGCCACTCGTCTTCGCCTTTCGGGATTTCGACGACGCTCAGCGCGGAAACGCCGACCAAATCATCGTCGATTACAACGCCGTCCATACCGCCGACGATTTCGGAAAGCATTGCGGAACCCACGACGCGAACGCGCTCCTCGACGGGCGGCAAAGCCGCTTTCTCCCGCTTCGCGCTTTCCGTGTCCGCGCGCGGCTCGGATATTTCGCCGTCGTCGCCGCCGTCGATAAGCTCGGAACCCGTGACCGCCGTTATGCGTTCAAGCGCCGCCCCGAAGCCTTCGGCGCGGTTTTTGCCCGCGGGAACGGCGACGAACGCCTTCCCGCCGAACTCGTCCGCCACGGTAAACGGGAACAGCCGCGTGTCCGCGATTTTCGCGCCGACGTCGTCGCGGTAGGTTTTTTGCAGCGTGAGCGAGAGCAGGCAGGAGTCGCGGTTACCGGGCAGCCGGGAATCCGACGTGATGAAATTCCCGAGGGAATAAAACACGGGGACGTCCCTCCCGTCTTCGGTCGTGAAAACCTCGCTCCCTTGAAGAACGCCGGGTCCCCCGCCGATAACGCAGTCCGCCCCGAATGCGGCGAGACGTTCGGCGACGGCGCGCTGATTGTCGCGAACCATGTGCGAATCTTGAACACCCCAGCGGCACAGCGCGATTATGAAATGCGCGCCCTCGTTTTTGACGGAAGCGATGTCCGCCGGGTTCAGGACTGCCGTCGCGCCGTCGAACTTAAAGGTTACGAAAGCCGTTTTAATGCCGTTTATATCGGCGACGACGCGGCTTTTCGCGTTTATGTCGGAATAGTTTATCCCGCAGCGAATCAGCTCGCTGCCCGTTTCCCCCGTGACGGGCAGAACCGACGCGACGCAGTCGAACCCCGCGTTCCTCACCGCTTCGAGAAAGGACGGCGGCGCGTTGTAATTCCTTTTGCCGTCGATGAAAGGCTGCCTGAACGACGCGGGCTTCTTCGGCGAATATTCATAAATAAGCGTTCCGATTGAATAATCTGCCGCCGAAAAAAATTCGCGCGTTAATTCAAAACTTTCAAAGTAACCGCCGCGTTTGTCGCCGGTTTCCCGCCGGTCAAAAAGGCACGCCATATCGCCCGCGACAATAATTTTCGCCGTGTCGAACCGAGGGAACAGGACGCCCTTGTTCCCGAAATAGCGCGGCAGCGGCAGCGTTTCGCGGGATTTGGGGCTTTCGCGCCCCACGATTACCTGCGCGTGCGACTCCCTTCCGTCGTCCGCCGTGACCGTGACCCGCGCGAAGCCGTTTCCGCTTCCGACGACGGCGCCCGAATTATCGACCCTTACGACGCTTTCGTCGGAGCTTTCCCAGGACGCGCCGGACGCGCCGCAGATAAATCCGGCTTTTTGCCCGACCTCTATGTAAAGATACGACGGCATAATTTTCATGTCGTCCTCGGCGGGCGTGACGCCGGCGACGCCGGAAAAGCCGCCGTAATATTCCGCGCCGTCCGCGAATTTGCAGGCGCGCACCTTGAATTTATGGTTCGAGCCGTTTTTCAGCCCGCGAACGACGCAGCTTTCCGTTCCGGAGTACGTATGCGCCGAAAACTTGCTTTTTTCGGAATCGGAGCCGCTTGAAATGTAAACGCGGTAGCTGTCCGCGTTTTCAACCGCCCCCCACGAAAGCAAAGCCTCCCCGTCGCCGCTCTCGGCGGTCAGGTTCGTCGGCGAACCGAGCGGCACGCAGGAAACCTGTTCCGATTCCCCCGCGAACACCCCGCCTTCCGACGCCTTTATCATAAGCGTGTAAAGCCGCCCGTTTTCCAGCCCCGTCAGTTTGATTGAAGTTTCCTTAACGTTGCGTATGCCGTTAAACTCCCCGTCTTCCTTCATATAGACGCGATAACCGTCCGCGCCGGGGATTTCGCCCCATTTGAGCATAACCCCGCCGTCGACGCCCTTCGCGGCCAATTTGAATCTGCTTTGTTTCATACATATACCTCCGGCGAGTTGTAATAACTACATTATAAAGCAGGTTCGCCGTAATGTCAATAGACTTTTCGGGGGCTTTATCTCGTCACTTTTTTAATCCATACGCCGCTTTTAATCCTCACGGCGCATATAACCGTCTTTATCGCCTCGTCGGACTTCATTCCGACCATAACCGCCGCGACGGGCAGCTTCAACACAAACGCGAACACCGCCGAAAGCGGAAGCGCGAACCCCCAGAGCGCCGCCAATTCCACAATCAGGCAGAACCGCGTGTCGCCGCCGCCGCGCAAAGTCCCGATAATCGACATGGAGGCGATTGAGGAAAAGATGATTACGAACGCGGTGACAAACAGCAGTTGTTTCGCCAGCGCCTGCGTTTCAAAAGACAAGTCGAACGCGCGCACCGTCAGGTCGCGGCTCAAAAGGATAAGGGCGCAGCAGATTACGCCCAAAACAACGCTTATTCCGAAAAACGTGCCGGCTTTGCGCCGGGCTTCGCCCGAGTCCCCCTCGCCGACGGATTTCCCGACGGTTATCATCGCCGCGTTTGAGATGCCGATTATCGCCGCCGAAAAAAGCTGGAACACCTGGTTCGCGGCGGCGCTCGCCGCGACGGGGTCGCCCTTCGCGTATTCGATGTGCCCGATTATCGCCGCCTGAACGACGATAGCCAACGCCCATATCGTTTCGTTTAACAAGACGGGGAACCCGTATTTCACCAAATCGCCGAACAGCCGCCCGTCAAAGCGGAAAATGTCCTTAACGCGGAATTTCAGCCTTTTGTCTATCGCGAACACATATACCGCGAATACGGCGAACCCGACAAAGCGCGCGATTAACGTCGCGATTGCCGCGCCTTTTATCCCGAGGGCGGGGAACCCCATGTTCCCGAATATAAGCACCCAGTTCAAGAATACGCTTATCGCGAGTGACGCCAAATCGGTGAAAAGCGAGATTTTCACGATTTCCACGCTTCGCAGCATCGCCATAAGGGTGAAGGATATTCCGCACATAAAATAGGAATACCCGACAATCCGCAGATATTCGACGCCTTTTTCGATAATCACCGCGTTCTTGGTGAACAGACCCATAACGTCCGCCGGGAACAGCAAAACCGCCGTTCCCGCGGTAAACGAGATTATGACGCCGGCGTGCAAAATCATGGCGACGATTTTGCGGATGGATTCGACGTCGCCCTTCCCCCAATACTGCGCGGCAAGCGTGATGCCGCCCCCGGTCAGCCCCACCATGGTAAGCATAAAAAGGAAAAACAACTGGTTCGCCAAGCTCGCCGCGGATATAAGCTCGTCGGCTTCGGAAGCCCAGCCGAGCATAACCGCGTCCGCCATGCTCACGGAGAAGCTGACCAACTGCTGTAACGTAATCGGTATCCCTATCGCGAATATGCTCTTATATAACTGTTTGTCTTTTTTGTCTTTAATGATAACTCCCATACGGGAACGCCCTCAGCGGCGGTTTCCCGTGACGTTTTCCCAGACCCCCGCGTTTCCCCAGCCGCCGCGCGCGGGTTTCCTCACGACGCTCTTGATTTCGCGCCGCTTGCCGTCCGCCTGCGTGAAAGCGGCAATCGCCGCGCTTATAACCGCGATAAGCTCCCTCTCGTCCGTTTCCGCCGCCGTTTCGGAACGCGCTTCGCCGTGTTCCCCGGAATCGGCGAGGTGAAACGACCTGGTTTCGGCGAGGCGGAACGACTTCACTTCGGGGCGTTTTTCGGCGTTCTTTTTCTTTTTCGGCGCGCGGGCAATGCTGACGATAAGATAAGCGAGAGTTAAGCCGACGACGACGAAAAAAGCGACGGTCAGCCCGGTCACGACGTCGGGTTCAAGGCTTTCCAGCCCGTTTGACAACAAAACAAGCCTGTTCATGCGAATACAACTCCCAAAACCTAAGGCAACCTCCGAAAACCCCTTTTCGCCGTTTTTCGGCGAAAAATTCCGCCGGACTGCGTCACCTCTCCTCGCAAGGCACAAAGCCTTACTCGTCGAGCTTCCTTGCCCGACAAAATTTTTCTTGAAAACCTTCTGAAAAAGGTTTTCGGAGGTTGCCCTAAATATTATGCGATATTACCGCGAAATTCGGTTTGACGCCGAACCCGACGATTAAGTCCAAACGTATGTCCCCCGCCGTCACGGGAAGAAGGAAACAGCTTTCGTTCGCGCTGACGGTGCTGAATTTGTAAACGTAGGGGCTGTCCGTGAAATAAATGTCCTTTTCTTTTTCCGTCACGCTTTGGAAAATGCAGGAAACGCAGTTCAAAAACGTGCGAAGGCTGTCGTAACGCCCGTCATACCCGCCCGAAGCGAAACTGCCGGCAAGGGAATCGTTCAGCCGCTGCAACACGGGCTTTTCCCCGCAAATCCCGATGAAGTACCGCTTGTCGCTCGTAACGACCTTTTGGACGGCCATCCTTTCCGCCGAATGGCTGAACACGCCCGTACCCGGCGAAAAACTGATTTTCTCGCTCACGAAGCGCAAAATATGCTTCAAAAGAATGGTCATGTACTGGTTGGCGAAATAATCCCGCGAGTCCGCGAACGAGGAGAAAACCATCTCCACATCGTCGCAAAACCCCCGCGAAACCCCGTCGGTTCCGAGGGAATAGTACGTTTCAAAGGCTCGCAGCCGCGCCGTCAAGTCATTCGCCTCAACGATTTTTTCTTTGGCAAGCCATTTGAAAAACAAAAAATTCGGCGGGTAATGCTTGCCTTG
>JAIRWE010000037.1 GCA_031253365.1 Oscillospiraceae bacterium
AAATCAGGAGGATTTGATTTTTGAATGTGTGCGACGACTGCCTGTCCGCCCATTGCCGCGTGTAGTAACTCTCAAGCTTCACATACAGCTTTGCCGCTATATAATATTGGTACAGGTTCTGGCCGTCAATGAAAATGTTGTTCTTGAACTGCTTGATGAGCAGCGACTCGTGGACGTGACCCATATGCGGCATCTTCAAGAATACGGAAATGAAGCTTTGCATTATGATTCTCACGTTGATTATCTGGTTAAGCTTAATCCCCGGCTTGTCGTAAAACTGTTTGGAGCGCCGTTCGTAATACAGCCTCTCCGAATCGGATTTCTCGCCGTTCCCCATGCCTTCGAAGAACTCTTCTAATTTTTTGTGAAAGGGGCGCGCCGTTTCAAACGCCACCTCGTAGACTATGTTCTGCTTGTTGGTTCCCCTGACTATCGCGCTGACGATGTCGTCGTCCGCCGTGTCAATCAGTTTCATCGCGACCGATACCTTCGACAAGTCGCAGCCCTGCCTCTTGGCGAGGAACAGCACGTTGCTCGTTTGGCAGCCGTTGACGATTTGCGGGTTCTTGATTTTCAGCAGCTTGTTTTGCCGCTCAAAATTTTCGCATATTACCGTAATGCCGTTATTCAGGAGGATGAAGTTTTCGGGATTTTCCCTAATCGTCTGCAATACTTCGTTGTTTATTCCCGTCAAGCCTTGAACGTCGCGGACGTTATCGAAGAATACCGCTTTCCTGATATACCCCTCCGGCGTTTCCAAGATTTTCGCGTATTCGTCGCCCATAACGAGGAATATGCTTGACTTCTCGATATTCTCCACGTCCGTCAGCGGCAACTCGCCCGCGGTGTTCAGCGTTACGGTGTAAGAATTGTCGATATCGTTCCTCAACGCCTTAATGCGCGCGTTGTCGATGTAATGCGGACAGATTTCGCCGTAAACGCCGTTCGCCTTGACGTCGTTCGCCAGCGTATTGAACTTTCCCTCGATATGTTTGTTGCCGTTCCAAACGCCGAGCCAGACGTAGTATACCCGCACTACGGGATTGCTCTGCCACTCAGCCTTCTCAAAAACGCTTTCACCGAAGATATAGTTCTTTATGTCTAACCATTCGCCGATTTTTTCATTGCTTGGTTCATAGTGTATATCACCCAGAAAATCCCTTATGCCGGCGCAGAATTTGCCATATTCACCCGTGTCGATATCGTCGCGGTATTTCGATTGGATGAAGATAAACTCCGCCTCCGCCTTTCTGCTGAGGGATATTAGCTCGTCGACGTCTAACCTGCTCTTGACAAAAACCCCGTTAAACTTGATTGCCAATCCGTCGATGCCCATGTCGTTCTCGCCGCCTACGCATATCATGTCTAACAAATCCGCGTCTAAGTCCACCGAATCGGGGTGGTGCATCGAAATAACGCTGTGGTTCACGAACCGCTCAAACACTATGCCGTCCGGGACGTCGTCCGGGATTGAGTAGCGGTTCCTGTACATCTTCAGCTTCGACGCGATTACGATATCCGCCATATACAGCCTCCTTCGCCTTATTTTTCGGTACGCTCGTTCATTATACCACAGGATGTCCGGCAAGTCAAGATATTTTCGCTTGACTATTGACAAGCCGCCTCGTTTGGTATATAATTGCCTTGTGCGCCGCGCCCCGCCGCCTTTCCGTGAGGCGAGGCGGCGGGGTGAGGCGGCAGTATGGGGAGGAACTCGGATGAAGACGGTTTTTATAGTCGACGACAGCGAAACAAATTTAGTGGGGGCGAAAACCGCCTTGGGCGACGCGTACAGGTCGTTCGCCCTCCCTTCGGCGGAAAGGATGTTTAAGCTGACGGAAAAGATTGTTCCCGACCTTATCTTGCTTGACGTGGAAATGCCGGAAACGGACGGTTTTGAAGCCCTTGAAATTTTGAAAAAGGACGAAAAGTTAAAAAAGGTTCCCGTGATTTTCCTTACGGCGAGGCAGGATATTGAAGCGGAAATCCGCGGGTTCGAGTTGGGCGCGATTGATTTTATCACCAAGCCGGTTTCGCCCCCCGTGCTGCTGAAACGCATTGAAACGCACATTGAAATAGACCGCATCGTTAAAAAAAGCGAACAGAAGGTGCGCGATATTCACAACGCCACCATAGGCGTCATATCGGATTTGGTGGAAAGCCGCGACAAGGTTACCGGCGGGCATATCGAAAGAACGCAAAAATACCTTACGCTGCTGATTGACGAGCTTCTCCGCGCGGGCGACTGTTCCGAGGAAATACGGAGCTGGGATTTAAGTTTGGTCGTACCTTCGGCTCAGTTGCACGACGTCGGGAAAATAAGCATAAGCGATTTGATATTGAACAAGAAGGGGAAGCTCACGGACGAAGAGTTCGATATTATGAAGCAGCACTGCGCCGAAGGCGAAAAAATAATACACAAGCTCATGGTTCGCACGAGCGACGACGTGTTTTTGAACGCCGCCTTAAAATTTGCCGGCTATCATCACGAAAAGTGGGACGGCAGCGGTTACCCGAGGGGGTTGACCGGCGAGAAAATTCCGCTCGAAGGGCGGATTATGGCGGTCGCGGACGTGTATGACGCCCTTATTACTGAACGCCCGTACAAAAAGGCTTTTTCACACGACGAAGCCACGAGGATTATACGGGAAGGCGCGGGCAGCCATTTCGACCCGCGGATTATCGCCGCTTACATGAACGCTTCCGATGATTTTTGGATTGCGTCCACCGAACAGTAGGCGCGTTAAGAGGAGGTCTAATGCTTGAATTTTACACCGCGTTCACAAAGGAAATCGACGACCCCGAAGAGGCGGCGAAGGAGATTCTCGAGCAGCTTAATCCGAAAGAGAATATGCTCGAAAACACCGTCGGTCTGATTTTCTTTCATTATGATTTCGCCGAGGACGATATTTTATTGAAATTCGCGGAGCTTATGCCTTTTGAACTCGCGGGCTGCGTTTCAAACTATACCGGGGTCAGCGGCGGGATGTACGGCAATTTCGCCGTGTCCGTCACCATGATTACGGGCGACGACGTTTCTTTCGCGGTGGAAACCTTCGACGGTATCGACGCCAAAACGAAAGAGCAAATAGACGACGAGCTGACGCGACATTATGAGAAACTTCGCCGGGAAGAAAAGCCCAAATTCATTATGACGTTTTTAACCGCTCACGGTCACTATACGCTCAACAACATACGGCTTGCCTTGGATTTGACCCAAGACCCGACATTGTGCTACGGTATGCACGCGTTTAACATCGACGGGACGCCGGACACGAATTACACGTTCGGGAACGGCAGACTGTCGGTTACGGGGTGCGTGCTTATCGCGTTTTACGGCAACGTGACGCCGGAATTTCACAACAACAACGACTATTACGAGGTTTTCTTAAAAAGCTACACGGAAGAGGCTGTTATCACGGATTGCGACGAGGCGGTCATAAAGACTATCGACGGGACGCCCGCCTTGGACTACTTGCGGTCGAAGGGGGTTATATCCGACGCCCACTTGAACTGCACGGCGGGGATAGCGTCAATCCCCGTCGTCCTGACCTATCCGCACGGCGGGAAAGCGCCTTGTATGTTCCTCGGCGTCGTGGAGGGGACGAAATATATCCAAACGGCGAGGGATTTGGAAAAAGGGGCTAAGGTCTCTTTCTTTCTTATGGACGCGGAAGCCGCCATCGCGAATATATGCAGCATCCTGAAAGCGGCGACCAAAAAAGGCGGGAATAACTTCATTATTTTTTGCAGCGCCGCTCAAGCGTGGGCCATCAGCGCCAATAATCTGGCGGAGTTGCAGGAAATCGACAGGCACGCGCGCGAATACGGGGAGAATACGAAAACGCCGCTCAAATACGCGGTCGCCTATTCGGGCGGCGAATTGTGTCCGATATCGAGCGACTCGCACAAACAAGTCGAAGCGTTTGAAAACGGCGGCATGACAAACATGGTTCATAATTTCAGCTTGGCGTTGTGCGCGTTTAATTACTCCGATTCCGGTTCCCCGCCCCTCGCGGCGATTAAAACGGACGAATACAAACACTCGCGGGGAATGTGAAACGGTCGATAACCACACAAGGAGAGTGCGAAGTGAGCGAGAGCAGGAATCGCAAGACGATAAGCCGAGAATCCGCGTTGCAACCCGCAAGCAAGGGTTTCGTCGGGGATACCGTCGACGAGAAAGCCCTTTTTGAGCGCGTATCGGCTATCATCGAAAATCGGAAGACCCGCGCCCGCTCGTCGGCGAACTCCGAAGCGACGCTGATGTTTTGGGAGGTGGGCAATTACGTCAACTCCGTCGTCCTTGACGCAAAACGCGCCGCCTACGGCAAGCAGATTGTGGCGACACTGTCGCCACAGTTACAGGAAAAATACGGGAAGTCATTTGAACTTACAAACCTTCGCAGAATGATGCGTTTTGCCGATGAATTCCCCGAATTTTCAATTGTGGCGACACTGTCGACACAATTGAGCTGGTCGCATATCATTGAGCTACTACCCTTGAAAACGAGCGAGGCAAGGCTTTTCTACGCGGAGGATGCGGCAACCCGGCGGCTTGGTGTGCGAGAACTTCGACGACAAATCTCCCGCAAGGCGTTTGAACGCCGTGAAATCGCGAATTCCTCCTTGTCAGAACAGTCCGCCGTACCTTTCAATGCTTTCAAAGACCCGTATTTGTTGGACATACTCGACTTGAAGGACAACTACCTTGAAGCCGATTTGGAAAACGCCATTCATGCAGACATTCAAAAATTCTTCCTTGAATTCGGACGCGGGTTTTCCTTTATCGAAAGGCAGAAACGGATGGCAATAGACGGGGAGGACATCGTTCTGGATTTGCTGTTCTATAACAGGATTCTCAAACGATTGGTAGCCGTTGACCTGAAAATAGGCGGTTTCAAGGCGGGGTATAAATCGCAGATGGAACTCTATCTGGCATGGCTCGACGAAAACGAGCGGCAACCCGGCGAAGAACCGCCGATTGGAATTATTCTCTGCGCGTCGGCAAACCGCAAGAAGGTTGAAATGCTGAAAATGGATAAGGCGGGAATTGTCGTCGCCGAGTATTGGACCGAACTGCCCCCCAAAGCTGTATTCGAGAGCAAAATAAGGGAAATATTGGAGGAGGCGCAGGAGCGATTGGCGAGGCGAAAGACCCTGCGCAACGGCTCAATGAAGCAAATAGATTACTTCATTGAGCCGAAGGACGACGACAATGAGTGACGACGCTTACGGCGGAGAGGAACGGTTCATCGGTATGCGGACGGAAAATACGGCGTCGGTGGTTAAAACCGCCGATTATGAGGACGAAATCAAGAAGCTCAAAAAGGAACTGCGCGTCGCCAACCGCGAAATCGCGCAGAAGAACCGCGTGATTGCCTCGATGGAAAGCAACATTAACGTGAAAATGAACGTGTTCCGCACGCTTGTCATTGAGAACGAGATAGCGAAAAACAAGGCGGAAGTAGCCTCCCGCGCGAAGGGCGACTTCCTCGCCATGATGTCGCACGAAATCCGCACGCCGCTGAACGCCATTCTCGGGATTGCGCAGATACAAATGCAAAAGCACGACGCGTCCGACGAAAGCAACGAGGTTTTTGAAAAGATATACAATTCCGGCAACACGCTGCTCGGAATCATCAACGACATACTGGATATGGCGAAAATCGAAAGCGGCAGGCTGGAACTCAGCCCCGTCGAGTACGATATTCCGAGCCTGATTAACGACGCCGTGCAGCTCAACATCGTGCGCATCGGGTCGAAACCGATTGAGTTCGGTCTCGATATAGACGAAACGTTGCCGTCGAGGCTTTACGGCGACGAGTTAAGGCTGAAACAGATTTTGAACAATCTGCTTTCAAACGCGATTAAGTACACCGAAAAAGGGTTCGTTAAATTATCTGTCGGCCACGCGGAACAAGACGGGGACATAACCTTGCGGTTTGTCGTCCGCGACACGGGGCAGGGTATGGCTCCGGACGACCAAAAAAAACTTTTTACGACATATTCGCGGCTTAACATCGAAAATAACCGCACGATAGAAGGCACGGGGCTGGGGCTCAGCATAACGAAGACGCTCGTGGACATGATGGGCGGCACGATTGAGGTGGAGAGCGTTTTCGGGCAGGGCAGCGCGTTCACGGTGACGGTCAGACAGGGCAAAATTCCGTGCGCGGCGATAGGGAAAGAAATCGCGGACAAACTTATTAACTTCAATTTCCAAGGGAAAAAAAGCGAACGCCGCAAAAGGATTCGTTGCTCCATGCCGTATGGCAGCGTGCTTGTCGTGGACGACGTGGAAACCAACCTGTACGTCGCGGAAGGGTTCATGCAGCCGTATGGGTTAAAGCTCGAAACGGCGGTAAGCGGGTTCGCCGCGATAGAGAAAATCAAAAACGGCGGCAGTTACGACATTGTGTTTATGGACCACATGATGCCGTTAATGGACGGCATCGAAACGACGAAGAAATTGCGCGGGCTGGGATACGGCGGGGTAATCGTCGCGCTGACGGCGAACGCCCTCGCCGGAAACGACGATATGTTCAAACAAAACGGGGTTGACGATTTCATTTCCAAGCCGATAAACGCGCGGCACCTGGACTTTATCCTGAACAAGTACATCCGCGAAAGGCACCCGGAAGAACCCGCGAAGGCGGCGTTTTCCGAGGCGAAGCCCGCCGCCCCGGCCGTCACCCCGAAACTGCTGGAAGTTTTTTGCCGCGACGCCCGGAAAGCCGCGGCGACATTATCGCAAACAGCCGAAAACAAGGATTTTGAGCTGTTCGCGATAACCGCCCACGCCATGAAATCCGCCCTCGCGAGCGTGGGAGAAAGCGCGCTGTCCGAGAAAGCGTTCGCGCTTGAAAAGGCGGGGAAGTCGAAAGACGCGGAGTTCATCGCCTTGAACTGCGGCGGCTTTACGGAAAGCCTCAAAGAGATTACGGCAAAACTAACCCCCGAAACCTCCGAGGACGAAGCCGACGTCGCGGAAGATACGGATTTCTTGAAAGAACAGCTTCAAATTATCAAAGCGGCGGCCGACGACTATGACGAAAAGACGGCTTACGAAGCGCTGGGGAGATTGAGGGAAAAAACCTGGAAAAAGGAAACGGCGGCGCTTTTGGAAAGCATTTATGACGATTTGTTTTTACGCAGCGATTTCGAGAGCGCGTCGGAAAAAGCCGGAATCGGGGGTTCTTAGGGATGTTCAAACCGTTGATAGTCCAAAGCGACATGACTTTGCTGCTGGAAACCGACAACGAGTCTTACGAATCGGCAAGGGACGAGCTTTCGGCGTTTGCCGAAGTGGTAAAATCCCCCGAATATATCCACACTTACAAAATCAGCCCGCTTTCGCTTTGGAACGCCGTGAGCGCGGGCGTAACAAGCTCCGAAATTATATCCGTTCTTGAAAAATATTCAAAATACCCGATTGCGGCGGTCGTGACCGCGCGGATTTCTCAAATCAGCGAGCGGTACGGAAAAATACGGCTTGTCAAAAGCGGCGGCGGGGGGTTGTCGTTACAGACCGGCGACCCGTTCATAATGGCGCGGATTGCCGCCGAAAAATCGGTGGCGAGGTATTTCGCGTCCGCGCCGCGGGGAAACAGCGTCGAAATTGAACCGAAATATCGCGGGCACATTAAGCAGGCGCTTATGGCAATCTCGCTTCCGACCGAAGACTTGGCGGGTTACGGCGAGGCGGACAGGCTGGATTTCGCGCTCAAAACCGAAGGCGGGTTTTCGCCGCGCGACTATCAGGTCGCGGCGGTGAAGGCGTTCCGTGCCGGCGGCAAGGGCGACCACGGCGTTGTAGTTTTGCCTTGCGGGGCGGGGAAAACCGTCGTCGGAATCGCGGCAATGGCGGAATTTCAAACCGAAACGCTTATTTTAACAACCTCGATAACGGCCCTTCGCCAATGGATTACGGAATTGACGGATAAAACCGATATAGCCGCCGACCAAATCGGCGAATACAGCGGCGAAAAGAAGGAAATCCGTCCGGTAACGGTCAGCACTTACCAAATCATCAGCGCAAAGGACAGAAAAGAGGCGCAAAAACACTTTGAGCTGTTTTCAAAACGAAACTGGGGATTTATCATATACGACGAGGTTCATACGCTACCCGCGCCCGTATTCAGGATAACCGCCGAATTGCAGGCGAAACGGCGGCTCGGGCTGACGGCGACGCTCGTTCGCGAAGACGGGTTGGAGGGCGACGTGTTCGCGTTAATCGGACCGAAACGCCATGAAATGGCGTGGAAGGTTTTGGAAAACGAGGGTTGGATTGCCGAAGCGGAGTGTTTTGAGGTGCGGGTGCCTTTGCCCGCCGAACTGCGAATGCCCTACGCCGTCGCCGAAAGGCGCGACAAATTCCGCATTGCGGCGGAAAATCCGAATAAACTGCGTATTGTCCGGGAGCTTATGCGAAAGCACGAATCGGCGAATATTCTGATTATCGGTGTATACTTGGAACAGCTGGAATTCGTTTCCGCGCAGCTGAACATCCCGTTGCTTACGGGGAAAACCAAAAACGACAGGCGGGGCGAGCTTTACGAACAATTCAGGAACGGCGAAATAAAGACGCTGGTCGTCTCAAAAGTCGCCAACTTCGCGGTTGACCTGCCCGGCGCGAACGTCGCGATTGAGATAAGCGGCAGCTTCGGTTCGCGGCAGGAGGAAGCGCAGCGGCTCGGGAGGATACTGCGCCCCAAACCGGAAGATAACCGCGCTTATTTTTACACCGTCGTTTCGGCGAACACGTGCGAAGAAGAGTTTTCCGCGCACAGACAGCTGTTTTTGGTCGAACAGGGATACGGTTACAACATTATGGACGGGGTGGTGTAGACATTGGTTGAAATTAAAAAAAAGCCCGAACCCTCGGGAAAATCCGCCGCCCGCGACGTTAAATTCGCGGAAAGCTGGCTCGCGCAAAACTGCACGATGGTAACCGCTCAGGGCTGCGCGGAAGGAACGGGGCTTACGAAAATCCACAGGACGGTATTTGAACATAACAACACCAACGTCAATAAAGTCGCCGCGGTAATCTCGCTTGCCGAATTTTATTCAAACGAGCAAAATATAATCAATATCTGGAACGGCGGCGATTTAAGCGCTCAACTTTCCTTTACCGGCGTAACGGGGAAGAAAAACGAAGCCCTTACCGAAATTGAAAAGGCTTTTATCATTCCGGTAATCCATTGCGGGGGGCGCGAGTTCAAACCGGTGTCGAAAATGACCGCCGCCGAACTCGGGCTTAAATACACGCCGCCGGAACAAAGGTATCATTATTCATACGGACGCGATGATATTTTCAGCGAGAACGAGTATTACGGCGAGTATTTTCATCTGGCTTTTTTACATTTGTTGAAACAGCATTTACCCGAAACGAGGGCGGTTTTGCTTTTCCCGGGCGGTAAGGTGATGCCGCCGTTTGTGGTTTCGGTTTTGAAGAAAATGATTCCGCCTTTCAAATATAAATACGGCGCGTTCAAGCCCGGGGCGAAAGACCGCGTAATATGCCGCGAGGACAGGATAAGCGACTTTGCCGCCGTTGTTCGGTTCGCGGGCGGGGAAAAGCTCAAAGTCAAGAACCGCACTTTTGACATTACCAAAGCGAAAATGGCGAAAATGGCGGAAACAATCGGATTTAACGAAGTGTGCGACAATTCGGGCAAGTTCTGTTCCCCGAAGGAGGCGGCGCGGATTGGCGATTTCAGGGTGTCTTTGCCGCTGTTCGTGTTGGCGGCGAACGTCGGGCTGGTCGATATCGACGTTTCCGGAAACGTCACTCCCGGCAAAAAATCGCCGGAGTTGCTTTCGGAAGCGCCCCGTTTTTTCGCGAAAAAATTGTTTGAAACGTACATGAAATCGAAGGAAATACACGAAATCCACTATGTGACGTATATTTCGGTTTATGACGGCGAAACGTGGGTTGATTGGGAAAAATGCCGCGCGCCGATTGTCAAACTGCTGAAAACCTGCCCTGTCGGGCGGTGGGTCAATTTTAACGATTTTGAGAAATATATGGTCATGTTTGAAGGGAATTTTTTTCGCGGGCTTTTGAACACCAAGGTGTTCGTCCAAGGGCACGAATCGGGATATTACAGCCCCATTCCCGATTGGAAGTCCTGCGAGGCGAGGATTATTCGGGTGGTTCTCGCCATCCTCGGCGCCATCGGCATTTTGGACGTCGCTTATACCGAAAGAACGGCGCGTTTTGAAAACATAAAAAACGATTACTGCGTCGGCGTTTCCGGTTTTCGCGTAACGCCCCTCGGAGCGTGGATTCTCGGATTGTCGAAAAAATACGCGCCGAATGAAAAGGCGAACGGGTTACAGCCGGCGGAAGGCAGATTGGTGGTTCAACCCGACCATACCGTGGTTATTTCCGGTTTGAACAACAGGGTGAAGCACGAGTCATATTTGAGCGGCTTCCTTACGAAGGTATCGAGCGAAGATAACGCGTCAATCTATAAAATCGACTTTGCCTCGATGGTTCGCGCGTATAACGACGGCGTATACCCTAACGAAATCAAGGCTTATCTGGAAAAAGCGGTTTCGGATTCACAACCGCTGCCCGACAATGTCGCGCGTTCTTTCAAAGATTGGCAGTCAAAGGCGGACAAAATAAAAATCAGGAAGGTTACGCTTGTCGAATGTGACGACGAGCTGATTTTGGAAGAGCTTATCCACGCGAAATCAATGCGGAAAGTCCTCGGGGATAAAATCAAATACGCGGCGGTTATTACCGACGAGAAGGACAAAACCCGCGTGAAGTCCTGCGCCGAGAAAAACGGGTGGTTGGTCAAAATAAAACGGTGACGTATCAGAAAAAAGGACGGTCATAATTATGTCGGACAAGGCTTATTTAATCTTGGAGAACAATACGGTTTTTGAAGGGCGTTTTTTCGGCGGGAGGGGCGATGTGACGGGTGAAATCGTCTTTACCACCGGAATGACGGGGTATCTGGAAACGCTTACCGACCCGAGCTATCACGGGCAGATTGTTCTTCAAACATTTCCGTTAATCGGCAACTACGGCGTTATTCCGGAGGATTTTGAAAGCGCGTTCGTCGGGGCGAAAGCCTACATCGTAAAACACCCGTGCCGGGAACCCTCCAATTTTCGGAGCGAGGGTAATCTCGACGCTTTTTTGAAGGAGCGGGGCATAGTGGGGATTTGCGAAACGGATACGCGGGCGCTGACGAGGATTATCCGCGAACACGGCGTTATGAACGGCAAAATCACCGAACGGCCGCCCGCGGAGGACGACCGCGCCGAAGCGGAAAATTATTCAATCAAGAATCCCGTCGCCGCCGTTTCGTCGCGCGGCGTTCACAAAATCGGGGAAGGTTCCCGCCGCGTCGCGCTTATGGATTACGGCGCGAAGCGGGGCATCGCGGAAGCTCTGGCGGCGCGCGACTGCGAAGTGTGGATATTCCCGCATGACGCGCCCGTCGGCGAAATTATGAAAATCGAGCCGAAGGGAATCATGTTGAGCAACGGACCCGGCGACCCCGCCGACCCCGAAAACGCTCCGATTATCGAAACGCTTCGCGCGCTGAGCAAGGAGCGCGTGCCGATTTTCGGAATATGCTTGGGGCATCAGCTGTTGGCGCTTGCGAACGGCTACAAGACCCAAAAGCTGAAATTCGGTCACAGGGGGGCGAATCAGCCCGTTAAGGATTTATCGACGGGGCGGGTTTACATCACCTCGCAGAATCACGGTTACGCGGTAATCGCGGACGACGCGTCGTTCATTAACGTCAACGACAACACCTGCGAGGGAATGGACTACGGAATTTCCTTCTCCGTGCAGTTCCACCCCGAGGCGCGCAGCGGGCCGCGCGACACGAATTTCCTGTTTGAGCGGTTCATCGAAAGGATTGACGAACGTGCCGCCCGCACCCCTTGACGCCTTGACATTCACGCGGGGTTATGATAAAATGTACTCACCGGACGGGAGGGGTCGTTTTGAGCGGTAACGTGATTAGGGCGAAATTAGACATAATTTTCAAGAAGATGTTCATTGAAAATACGGACTTGCTTCATGATTTTTTGTCGAGCGCGCTTGACATTCCGTATGATTCCATCAAGAACATCGTAATTCAGAACCCCGAGCTGCTACCCGGCACCATCGACGGCAAAATAAGCCGCATGGACATAAA
>JAIRWE010000108.1 GCA_031253365.1 Oscillospiraceae bacterium
CTTAATCGTGAGGAATTCGCCCGCGGCGCGCATGGCAATGTGCCGCACCCCGTCCCTCGGCGGCGTTCTCAGCCCGCAAGCGGACAAAAACTCGCCTTCCGCCTCCTCGCAGCACAGCGCGAGGATTTCCGCGTCGCGCTTCGCCATACGGTACCCCAGCGCCTTCAAAATCCCCCGCGCCTTGATGATAATGTCTTCGTTCATAGAAATACCTCCGGAATAAAACCGCCCTCCCCCGTATTCGGGGAAGGGCGGCGGTTGATTTGTAAGCACCGTTTTTTTGCGCGGAAAATTATCCTTTTGAGATTATCCGCGCGATGGGGATTTTCCTGTGGTCGATGTAGTCCGCGCCGTCGATGTTGACAAGCGACCAGTTGTCCCCTTCGCTAAGCTCCTCGTCGGTGGGCGACAGCGAGGTCTGGAACTGTTTCACGTAGCTTATCCCATACGGGGCGAACACCTTCCTTTGCCTCATGTAAAGGGTGTCCTCGCCGCCGTTCGTTTTGGGGTCGCGCGCCAGCTCGTAGGGGTTCTTCGCCCCTATGTCCTCGTAGGCGAAAGCGCCTTCCCCAAGCAGATAGGTGGTGTAAAGCGCGCAGCCGTCCCCCGCCGTGACGGGCAGATTGTCGTCGGCGACGACCAGCTTGCCGCTCCACGTGCCCAGCTGCAATTCCCGGGTGACGCCGCTTTTATCGGTATAGCGCAGATGTTCCAGTAAATTGAGGTTTTCGAGGGAGGTGGCGACGTTCGAGTGCATGAGGACGACGGTGAAATTCTTCTTGCCGCTGCCGCAGGCGGCGAAAGCGGCGTTGTTCAGGGTAACCGCCGAAACCGCCCCGTCGCCGTCCTCGGAAACGTCGTGGGTGTGACCGCTCACGAATTCGCCCGCGCGCGTGCCGTTCATGGAAAAAATACCGGCGAGGATTGCGCGCAGGGTCGAACAGTCCAGAAAGTCCTTGTACTCCGCCACCTGACGCGCCACGCCGTCCATAAAATCCCCGCCCCCCGAATCGTAGGTGAAGTCCTTTTCCACCCAGCCCTTCGCCCTGCCGACCACGACGACGCCCTGTTCAAAGACCTTGGCGGGTTCGGCGCCTATGTCGGTGCCGCCGTCGTAGTTGACCGCGCCGCCGTCAAGGGCGCCGCGCAGGATAATTCCGGCGTAACCCGCGCCGCTCCCGGCGGAAAAGACGTCTTTTATGTCGGGGTTGCCGATTAGGGCTTTCGCCTTTTTCAGCTCGCCGATTTTCAGCCCGCCGGTTCTTTTTACCACGCACTCGAACGCCGAGGCGTTGAAATTTTTCGCGTTAAACTTTGTGTTTCTCATTTTTTCCTCCCAATCATAAATTCGCCTTCGGGTTTCTTTCCAAAAAAGCGCACAGCTGAGAATAGTTCAGCTTGGAAAAGTCCGCCCTGTCGTCGGGGGTTTCCCTGCCGGTTTCCCCCGGAACCGCGCCGGAAAGCGTGAAAGCCGCGCCGGGCGTTTCAAACAGGAACGCCGAATCGTCCGCGGTTTTCAGCGCGTTTAACTGTTCGTTCAGCCCCGTAACCGCGCCGTCCGCCGAAAAAGCGACGCCGCTCAAATCAAGCAGCGCCTTGACGGCTTTGACGTTCCTCGCCCCCGAACGGGCAATCGCCGTTTCGACCGCTCCCGCCAGCCGAACGCCGCCGACCGCCTCCTCAAAAGCGTTTGCCGCCTTTTCGGCGGCGTCCTCGCTCACCCCGAGCGAGATAAAGTCCTCTTTTTTCATGGTAAAATCTCCTTCCAAGTAATTAAAAAACCGGAGAACCCGCCGTTCTCCGATTTTTTATGATATAAAGATAACACCCTTTTTTCCGTTGCGGTGCCAATTTGCGTTGCGCCGGCAACGAAAATACGCCTTCGCGCCGAAAGTCACATGATGTCGGTTATGTAGCCTATCATGCTCCCCGTGTTCGCGGCGAACACATTATTGGCGAAAAGCACGTCCGTCACGCCCTTTTCGGTGAGATAACCCGCCGCCTTATACGGGAAATACCGTATGTCTATGACGTATATTTCCTCGAACGAACCCGTGAGGAAGGGAATCAGCGCGTTGCCGTAGCTTTCCTTGAATACGGCTAATTTCCTGCCGTTTTTCACGTCGGTTTCAATGTGCGTGAGCTTCGCGTCGCCGCCCATGAAAACGCAATAGGACATACCCACGCTCTGCGGGATGAAAAGCGTCGATTTTATCGCGGTTTCGGGGGCGTCGTAGTTATAATAGGTAACGTCGTAACCGTTCGGCGGCTTGTAATAGACGAAATCCTCCGGGTTGTTCTTGAGCCTTATGTCCCCCGAATAACCGTACATAGTCCCCACGTAGCCTTCGATGACGACCTTCTCGTATTCCGAAAGCGGCGTGAAGGGAACTTCGGCGACGCGGCAAAATTCCTCGGCGGCGTAGTACGCGCCGAGTGCCGCCCAGTGGTGGTCGGTGCGCAGATATATGTCCTCCCGCGTGTGTTCGGCAAGCACGGAATAGGCGTTCACGGGGACGACGCCGTCAAGGAACGAGTAAACGCGGTTTATGTTTTCGCGCTGGTCGCCGCTTAAGCTCCGGTAGTTGTTCGGGCAGTAAAACTCAACGGAGGTGGGGATAACCATATTGTATATATTGAGCCCTTCCAGCCGCTGTTTGTAAGCGTTCAGCGCGGCGGCGTAACGCTCGGTCGCCGATTGACTGCCGCCGAAAAGCATGAGAGCGCGCGTTCCGTACACCAAAATCCCGTTGTTGGTAATATCGGCGACGGCGTCTATGTCGCTGTCGTGTTCGGGTATGACGCCGTCCCAACCGGGCTGCGCGGGGGGTTCGGTCGGCGGCGTTTCCGTGACTTCACGGGGGAGCGTGTTTGTGCCTTCATGGGCGGACGCGCCCGTATTCGCGGGTTCGGACGCGTCCGGCGGCGGCGCGGACGTTTCCGGAAGGGCGGGGTTGTTCGCGATTACGACGTTATGCAGCCTCACGTCGTCCACGCGCACGCCCGCGATGTTTTTGAAAAACGCGGAGACTTCGTTTATATTTTCACGCAGCGGAACCGTGTCCGAGAAATAGACGTTGATTTGCCGCGTGTAGCCGCCGGACAAAAGCGACTTCAACGAAAACTCCGGGAACGTCTCGAGTTCCCGCCTTTCGGTTTCGGAAACGGAGACGCGCGGCGCGAAAATCAACGCCGAGCCGACAAGCGCGACGAGCGCGGTAAAAACCGCGATGTTCAGTATATACGGGGCGTTTTTCTCTTTCACGGCGCTTCTCCTAAAATCTGTAATACAGGAACGGGTTATATGTCGAGCCGACAAGCATTACGGTGCAAACCAGCATAATCGCGGCGTTGGCGAAGGGGGTTACGTAAGCCGTGAATTTCAGGCGGCGCGTAAGCCTTTTGAAAAGCCCGAAAACCGGCGCGCAGAAAACGGCGGCGGCAATTATGACGAACAGCTTGTCGTACAGGATGCCGGGCGTGAACACGTCCAGCAGCCCCGCGCCGTTCAAACCCAGCAGGCTTTTTATGAACCCCGACATTCTGCCGAAATCGGTGAAATAGAATATCGCCCAGCCGAACACCACGAAAACGAGATTCACGGGAATCTTGAACCCCGACGGGACTTTCTCGAACAATTTTAACAAAAACGCCTTTTCCAGAATAATCAGCAACCCGAAATACAGCCCCCACAGCGCGAAATTCCAGCTCGCCCCGTGCCATAAACCGGTCAAAAACCACGTAATCAGCAGATTGCGCCAAATGTGCCTGCGCGCCCCGCCCAGAGGGATATACACATAGTCGCGGAAGAACCCGCCCAGCGTCATGTGCCACCTTCGCCAAAACTCGGTAATCGAACCCGATATGTAAGGGTAATTGAAGTTTTCGGGAATGGAGAACCCGAAAATCCGCCCCAAACCGATAGCCATATCCGAATAGCCCGAAAAGTCGTAGTAGATTTGCAGGGCGAACAGCGTTATCCCGAGCCACGCCCCCGTTACGGACAGCGCGGACGCTTCGGCGCTCAAAATCGTTTCCGCCGCCGCGCCGATTTGGTTGGCGAATATGACCTTCTTGGCAAGCCCGATTGAAAAGCGGGTTATGCCGTCGCTGAAATCCTTCGCCGTAAAATCGCGTTCCCCGTTTATCTGCCGTTCGATATGGCTGTAACGCACGATGGGCCCCGCGATTAGCTGCGGGTAAAGCGAAACGTACATAAGGAACTTCAAGCGGCTTTTCTGCGCGGAAATCTTCCCTTTATAAACATCGACGGCGTATGAGATTATCTGGAACGAATAAAAGCTGATGCCTATCGGCAGCGACGGCTTGAACGGCAACGCCAGCAACCCCGAATACTTGAATATCGCGAGGGAAAGCAGGGTCAGAGCCACCCCCGTCACGGCGCAAGCCTTGGCTTTTTTCTTGTCGCCGCGTTTCAGATGTTTTTCGGTGTTCAGCGCGAACAGGCGGTTGACTTCGGACGTGGCGACGAGAAGAAAGACCATGACGGGTTCCCCCCAGGCGTAAAACACCAGGGAAAACGCGACTAAAACAACGTTTCTGTACACCGTGTTCTTGAAAATGAAATAAAGCAGCAGGTTGACCGGCAAAAAAACGTATATAAACAAAAGGTCGGCGAATATCATGCGCTTATTATAAGCCATTCGCGAAACAATGTCAAGCGGGGGCGGAAAAATGTTCTCCCGCCGAAAACGGCGGGAGAAGGGTTTAGTGTGAGGTATAGTTCGCGCTGTGCGAAAATGAAAAAGATTACAGCGTAATCCACATCGCGGGGCGAACGCCGTTATTGCTGTCGACATTGGCGATGTAGTAGTTGTAGACATTGCCGCCGCTGTAGTAGCCGTCGACATCGCCGCTGTCGACGACGAGAGCGGTGTCGTAACCATCGATGCCCGGCGACCGGAGCCACCAATGGGATGAACTTCCGTTTAAGTCATAGGCTTTCCTTCCTCCATTGTCGCTGAAATATTCTTTCTCCTCGTCAATGCTTAACAGGAAGATATAATCGTCGGTGTCTTTCCCGCCCGCCGTGCCGTACCATTGATTATCTTTGTTTTTTACTTTTGTCTTTGCAATCCGCGCCTTGTCCGCCGCGCCGAACGAGTTATAAAACTCACCGTTCAGATATGCGCGTAAGTCGCAGGTTTCCCATGTCACGTCCGTTAACGCTCCGTTATACGCCCTGTCTTCTATTACCTTATCGGTGATGATTAAGGCTTTGCCGTCTTTTACGTCCAACACCTTCCAGTCATACCCGCCGAATTTGATTGTGCTTCCTTTTTTCACGCTTGCCGTTCCCGAAGTCTTTTTCGACTTAACCGCAGAGTTCGCGCCGTTGTAATCCGCGCCGCTCACGGTTTTGTACGCCCTTACGCGGAAATAATACGTCTTCCCGGAATCCAGCGCCTTCGTGGTGAACGACACGGTTGACGCGCCTTTTACGGTTTTGAGCAGCTTGTAATCCCCGCTCTTGCTTTCGGAATAATACACCTTGTACCCCGTGACCGAACCCGAAACCTTCCCCCATTTAAGCGTGATTTTCCGGTTGCTTTCCGAAACGGACGAAATCGCCGCTTTTTTCGGCACGACTTTGAACGTCACGGTCTTGCTCCCGGTATAATTCCCTTTGCCCGTGATTTTCACCGACGCTTTACCGATGTTCTTGTTCTTGCTGTACGAGAGCGCGTAGTCCGTCCCGGATTTAAGCGTCTTGCTCCCGTCCTTGACCGTGACGCTCGGTTTAAGCGACTTGCCCGTGTAGGCTTGGTCGGAGATTTTCGAGATTGAAAGGGACGAAATCTTTTTCGTCGCCGCCCCCGCCGTAATCCCGGGAATTGCGGTTACCGCGATAACCATCGCCATGAACGTGCTGAAGATTTTCTTTTTCATAATGTGTTCCCCCGTTTATAAAAATCATGCACATTATAACATTTTTTCGCGGGAATGTCAAGTTAGCATAACACATATAAAAAAGGCGGGAGCGCGTCGTGGCGCTTGACATTCGGGCGGGGTTGTGGTAGACTACGCTTGACTGTGCCGAATTTCATTCTCATTTTACCGTTATGGAAAGGAGGAGCTTGATATGTTGGAACAAACGGGAGTCGCCCCGATACAGAAAGCGGTGTATGTCCTGCACCAAATGAGCGAGGACGAGAGGATAAAGGAAATGGCGTGGCAGAGGGAAAT
>JAIRWE010000182.1 GCA_031253365.1 Oscillospiraceae bacterium
CGCCCGCCCGCGGGGTTTTTGCCGGGGCGGGGGGCGCGACTTCGCTGTCATGGGGGTCGACGGAGTACACCGCCCATTCGCCCGCCACCGACGCTATTAAGCCGACAGCCTTAACGGCAACCTCTTCTTCCATTACAGCGACTCCCGCTTTTTGTTGATAATGTCCTTTATTTCGTTCACCGCCTGCTCCAAATCGTCGTTTATGACATAATGGTCGTAGTGGTCGCACTGCATGGTCATTTCCTTACACGCGATTTCTATGCGGCGTTCGATTGTTTCCAAATCCTCCGTGCCGCGCTTTATGAGCCGCCGCCTTAACTCGTCCAGCGACGGCGGGCGTATGAAAATCAAAACGCTGTTCGGGAACATCTTCTTTATATTCTCCGCGCCGTGTACCTCGATTTTCAAAAGAATGTCGTGTCCGCTTTCAAGCGCCTCGGTGACGGCGGACTTCGGGGTGCCGTAATAATTGCCGCAATACTCGGTGTATTCGAGGAACTCGCCGCGTTCTATCATTTCCTCGAACTCTTCCCGCGTTTTGAAGAAATAGTCCGTTCCCTCGGCCTCGCCCCCCCGAACCTCGCGCGTCGTCGCGGATACGGAATAGCGGATTTCCCGCTCCGTTTCAAACAGCTTTTCGACGATTGTATCCTTTCCGCAGCCCGCCGGCGCGGAAACAACAATCAAAATCCCTTTTTTCATAAATCGCTTCTCCTGACGGCGGTGTCCTTCGCCGATAAAATCACGTGTCCCGAATCCATGATATAGACCGTTTTCGTCTTTTTCCCGCAGGTGGCGTCCACGGCGAGATTTTTTTCCTTCGCCGCCGAAATCATCCGCCTTACGGGGGCGGCGTCGGCGGGTACCGCCGCCACGAGCCTGTCCGGGTTTATCGCGCTCCCGAAGCCTATGTCAGTCAGACGCATAACGGCTCCTTTCGGCGAGCAACGCCCGCGCCGCCGTAAAATCTTCCGGCGATGTGATTTTTATATTGCCGTAGTCCCCTTCAAGCGTTTTCACCTTTACGCCCGCCCTTTCCATAATCGCGCCGTCGTCCGTGGCGTTCGCCGAAAAGCGCGCGTCGAGGGCGGCGCGTCTGTACAGCCGCAAATCGAACGCCTGCGGGGTCTGCGCGAGGAACATATTTTCCCGGTTCGGCGTATCCGTGACGAAACCGCCCGCAACCGCCTTAACCGTATCGCGCGCCGCGACGGCGAGAATCACCGCCTTATGCTCCCGCGCCCCTTCCACCGCCGCGTCCGCCAGACGCGGCGTGACCAAGGGTCTCGCGCCGTCGTGAACGGCTATTATTCCGTCCTCTTCCTCAATGGCGGCGACGGCGTTCAGCACGCTTTGCGCCCTGGTTTCGCCCCCCGCGACGACGGCTTTCAGCTTGCTCACGCCGTTTTCGCGGCAAAGGGCTTCGACGGCGCCCGCGCTTTCGGGGCGGGCGGCGACGATGATTTCGTCAACGCTCCCCGCGCGCTGGAACGCGAGCAGCGAATACAGCAAAACGGCTTTGCCCGAAAGCGGGGCGAACATCTTATCGACGCCCCCCATACGGGACGACGCCCCCGCCGCCGCTATAACACCATAAACTTTTAAGAAGCCCCCCCGAAACCGACCCATAACGCAACCTTCCGAAAAAACCAAGCCGTTACCGCGACATAGACTTTAAAGCAGCTCACTGTAATTGCCCAAGAACCTGAAATATCTCAGCTCGTCGTTCAGGTTGGTAAGAAGCGTCCTTACCGCCTCGTCGCGGACGTTCCCGTTAAAATCGAGGAAGAAAATCACGTCGAAAACGTCGCGTTTTATGGAATGGGAAACATCGTAAGGAACCGGCTTGCTTTCTATTTTAAGCAGATTCAGCCCGTAAAAGGCGAAGCGCGTCAAAATCCTGTACAGCGCGCCCGGCGAATGGGGCGTTGACAGCGAAATCGAGATTATATCCGCCTGCGGCGAGATTTGCGGGGTTTTCGCGACGCTTATGAAGCGGGTATGGTTGTCCTCTCTGTCGGTTATGTTATCCGCCAAAATCTCCAACCCGTAACGCGCCGCGCATTCCGCGGAACACACGGCGGCAAGGCTCGTGTCGCCGCTCTCCGCGACGGTTCTGGCGGCGAACGCCGTATTCTCGCTCATGCGCGGCGCGGCGCCCAGCCCCTGCACGAAGCGGGAACACTGCCTGAGCGCCTGCTCGTGGGAAACGACGCTCTTTATTTCCCCCAAGCGCGCCCCGGGGAGCGCCGCCACGGTATGGTCGGCTTTCACCCGCGCGCAGCCGTGTATATAAAAGCTGTAACGGCTCATAAGCTCATAAGTGAGCGAAACCTCGCCCGCCGACGAGTTTTCTATCGGCAGAACGCCGTAATCGACTTCGCCCTTGTCAAGCGCGCGGAACACGTCCTCGAAGCTCTCGGTAAAAACGAAGTCGGCTCCCGCGCCGAACAGTTTTCGCCCCGCCTGCTCCGAATAACTGCCGACGACCCCCTGACAGGCGGTTTTGGGGTTTTCGGGAACGGTAAACGGCGCGGCTTTCAGGAAAAACGGCGCGGCTCTGACCGCCGATTTCTCCTGCACGCATTTTGAAATATCCATTATATCCGTAAAAAACAGCGAAACGCCGCTTTTGAACTCTTCCGGCGCCTTTCCGACGCGGTCCGCCAACAGCTCGTCCTCCCTGTCCTTATTCAGAATGGGGAGCGCGTTTTTCGCCTTGTGGTCGGCAATTTTCTCCGCGATTTTCATGCGCCCGAGAAACAGGCGTAAAAGCTCCGCGTCCGTTTCGTCGATGAATGACCTTAAAATGTCGAGTTCGTCTGTCTTAGCGTTATCGCTCATGAACGTCTCCTTTCGCTTTGGGGGGCGGGCGGCCGCGCCGCGTAAATTATCACCTCGTCGGGTTCGTCGTCCGTTCGGACTTCATCTCCCTCGTCGAAATTGCAGCCGGCGACGAAGCCTTCCTGTACCGTGTCGCTTTGCGCGTCTTCGATTTTTATATTCGTAATCCCTCTTTTTTCGAGGAGCGACTTGTACGCCTCGACGGTGAGCCCGTCATAAGGCGGCAGCTTGACGCTCGCGGGACCTTTGCTGACTTTAAGGGTGATTTCCGTCCCCAAAGGAACCTCGCTCCCCGGCGGTTCGCTCTGGTAAAAAATCCTGCCTCTTTCCGTGTCGTCGTTATATTCGCGCTCGATTTTGAAGGTCAGCAGCCTCACGCCCGAAATGCGGAACCCCTCCTCAAACGCGCCTTCCAGGTATCTTTCCCCGACGAAGTCGCGAACGGCGTACAGCTCGATTTCCTCGGGCGGCTTGTCGGTTTTTTCGGTGGGGGGCGACGGCGCGGCGGTTCGGGTTTCGGTTTCCGAAGCGTCCGTCGTCGGCGCCGGCGGCGGGGACGTCCAGCGTTCAAACAGCTCGGGGTGGATTGCCGCGACGATTACCGCCGCCGTGAAAGTTACGAGTATCACCGTCACGGACGAGATAACGGCGAGCCTTTTGAACCGCCTTTTCCTTTCCTTCTTTTCTATTTTTTTTTGCTTTTCCAGGGCGTCCGACCGCGCGCGGCGCGCGCCCTTCCTGCCGCTTCGCGCCGTGAGGTGCGAGCCGGACAGCGAAAGGGCTAAGTCGTCGACGTTCTTTATGCGCTCCTCGGGGTTCAGCGTCATACCGCTTACAATCGCGTCGGAAATATTGGAGGGGATGTCGCGGTTAATTATCTTGGGCGCCGCGAGCGTGTCGTTTATAAGCCTTTCCGTCGCCTGAACGGGGGTAAGCCCGGTCAAAGCCTTGTACAGCAGCGCGGAAAGACCGTAGACGTCCGTCCAGCTCCCCTGCCGTTCGAGCATATTATACTGTTCCGGCGCGGCGTAACCCGAAAAAACCTCATAATTGATTTCGGAACCGTAGGTTCTCGCCGCGGAAATGGCGAAGGCGATAAGGCGGGTTTGCAGCTTTTCGTTAATAAAGACGGTTTGCGGGGCTATCCCCCTGTGGAT
>JAIRWE010000196.1 GCA_031253365.1 Oscillospiraceae bacterium
GGTATAAAACGCGGATTTTGCTTTTGACCTTTTCCCAATCGCCGGGGCTTTGCTCAATAAATTCGATAATCTGGTTTTCGTAGAGCGCGACCATCTCCTTGCCGCCGGGACCTGTCCGCAGATACTGGTTGAACAGGTCGGCTGAGGAGGTTTCTTTATAGCCCGACTTGGACAGAATATCGTTGAGCGGGTCTATAATGTTCGGAATATCTGTCTTGCGAACGGCATTGCCTCCGTTGAGCATAGTCGCCGCCAGCGCGGTGTAGAGATTGCCGGAATTGGAGTGAACGGGGTCGGTCGAGTAAACGCATATCTGCCCGTATAATTCTTTGATTCCAATGTCGTTCCAAGTGACGTCGTTTTTCATCAGTTCCGTTAATTTCGGCATATCAATCGTATTTACGCCGTCCTCACGCACAGACACGATTCCTTCTCTTTGTAGTGCGTCCGCGACAATATCCCATGAATATATTACGAGAGGCGAGATGAATACGTCCTCGGAACGGACGGAACGCCCGCCGTTTATTTTATAAAGCTCGGCGGCGAGGCTGCTTGACGGAAAGATAAAATCCATGTCAGCCGTGCTTTCCCGCGCCATTTCAAGCGAACCCAATTTCCTGTAATCCATTTTGATTTTATACTTTTTTGACAGAATGGACGCGACTTTCTCGTCCTCTAAAAAGCCCATTTTCTCACCGCCGACATAGCCCTTTACGGAAACGCCCGCGGTCTCGTTTTTTTGCAAAACGACATATACAATAACGAAAAGTATGACCGACGCAAATATGCACAGTCCGATAATCTTAGCCTTCATATATTCGCCGTCTCCTTAATCAAATCTGAAAACTCGGCTATCGCGCGAACGTCGTTGTCGGTCAGCTTGCCGAAGTTGTCATGGAACGAATCAATCAGCCTTTCAATATTTTCACGGATTTTTTGCTTTGTTTCGGCAAAATCACCGCGTGAAACGGATTCCTCCGCCTTATCGGCTCGGTCGTACTTTTCAATAAGCGAAAACCCGGCGGCTAAGTATTCGTCTAAAAACTTATCGGCGGCGTAAAGGCAGTTGATATCCGCGTTAATTCTGTAAAACACGCCGTTAGCGTCGTCTATGAACTGGGCGGCTTTAATATTCAGATAGGCGTTTTCGGTTTTAAAAGATTTGAGCCTGTTAAGCATGCCCATCCAGTTATTAATCGTCTTCTCGGCTTTGACTTTGTTAGCCGCCTTGGTAATATCGAGTCCGTTACAGACTGCTTTCGCGGGCTTGAACATAAGCACCCCCCCGACGAAAGCCGCCGCCGACAGCAAAACGCATAGAATTATATCCATCCTCAAAACGAATATTAACGCAATAAGCAGCGCGGCCGATAGAATCGCCGATATTATCCAGTTCATCAGTTGTATCCTCTCACCTGCTTAAACGCCGAAATTATATCTTTCCTGCCGTCAAACGTCCGCGAGCGCGTAAGCGTCGATATTTTGCCCAACTGATTGTCGGACGCTTCGCCGAACATAATTGAGAAAACGGGGGTCGCCGTCTCGCTTGACCTGATAATCCGCTCAAACTCAACATCACTCATTCCTATGTTGCTCTCGCCGTCGGTCAGCAGAACGACGGCTTTCATATAGGAATTGTCAAGCTCGCCGAGCATTTCAACGCCCAAAACGGCGGGCGAGTATATATCCGTCCCTCCTTCGGGGGAAATCGCCCTGACCCAATTGTAGAGTTCGCGCATATCGTCCTGATTATTGCCGTAGACTTCCTTGACGTCGATTATCACGTCGGAAAACGCTATGACCGCCGTGTAATCGGAAGCTGAGTTCTGAAGCATATGGGTCGCCGCCGCCTGCTGGTCAAAGATGATTGACAAGGCGGAAAGCATTTGGCTGTTGCCGTCCCCGCTCATACTCCCCGAAAAGTCAAGACAGTAGACGGTTGCGGAGGGCTTGCGCAAAGCGGTCTGATACAGATTCAACGCTTCGATAATAACGTCCTTTGACGGCAACGTGATAAACGACAGCGTTTTATCGGGTTTTACGCCCCAGTCTTCATTCCAAACGCTTAGATTGGGATTGTCTACGGTTAGCACGACGCCCGTCCTTCTCCCCAAATCGTTCAGCTTCTTCTGCGTTTTATCCGATAGGAGAAATTCTTGAAGCTGTAAAAACATCTCTTCTTTTTTTTCGTCGCCCCTGTCGATATAGCATAGCGGCGAATCGGCGTAAGACATTCCGTCGTAAGGATATATGACGTATAACGGTTCTTTTCCCAAAGCGGTTAATTCCTGATTCGCCGCAATGATGAGCGATTCGTAATTCACCATAGCGTCAAGACCGTCGAACGAGCCGGCGTTGACGACCAATTCCTTGAGCCACTCGGAGCTTCCCGACGAGCGGTTTACGCCGGAAAGAAGGCGCTTTACGCTGTCTTGCAGTTCAGGTCTCTTCAAATCGTCGGACGTGACGGGCGTGTTCTTGCCGAGCATTGCCGAAAGGAACCCGAAATAGGCGCACGCGCCGGAATTGGATTGGGTCGCCGAAGTCATGGCGAAGTTCAGTTCCCCCGACTCCGTTTTGGCGAGAATATCGTTTACCGATACGTCCCTGCCGATAAAACCCAGATTTTGAGCGACGCTTTTCTTTATACCGAACACGACGGGAGACGCCATAATCGACTTTTCGTGTTTAATCAGCCTGCCGTCGTCGCCCATCGCCGCCCAGATAGCGTTGGCCGGCCAAACCGCGTCGTAACCCGCCGCGCCCGCCTTCAACTCGTTCATAATGTCGACCGAGCCCTTGTATTCCATACGAACGGCGATACCCGTTTGCGCCGTGAATTCAGTTAGAAGCGGCTCAAGCTCCCTGTTCTCCGAGCCGGAAATTACGGTCAGCTCGCCCTTTGAACCCCCGCTTCCAAGATTTAGCGCGCAGCCTGAAAAAAGCGCGGCGGTCGTCGCGGCGGTTAAGACGCCCACCATAATCCGTTTGAAGTTCACCATTTGAACAGCACCTTTCGCAAATCTATCATTGCTACCATCGATTGTAACACAAAATAATCCGCAAGTCAAGCGAAACGACCAAAAAATATAACCAACCGTAAACTACCCCGACAAACCCGTTTCAAAACAATGAAACGGGTTTGTCGCATATGGGGTTTTAGAAAAGGAAAAAAGGATTTCATACAAGCATTATAACGCGCGTATGTAAAATCCAATGTCGGTAACGTGTAAAATCTCGGTAAAACTTTTTGCGCTCCCCCGACTTTACATAGATTATATCAAAATTTTACCGTCGGCTGTCTTTACTTTTTACATGCGTCTGTTATAATTTGCTCATTCAAAAAAGCTATTTCGTTAAGGGTTTGGTGAAATAAATGCCGAAACGCAAAACCACGAAACCGCGTACCGCAAATAAAATAAATCGACACGGCACGGTTATAACCGTCTCCGTTCTCGCGGTTATGGTAATTTCCGTCTTGGCGATAAACAAAAGCAGCCCTTTTGCTTACTCGCTGTACAATACCGATATTATCTCCTATGAAAAAGGCACCGTGAGCGTCGTTTTAGAGGAATACTTGGAATCGGACCCCGATTTGCCGGGTCAAAAATTAGGCTATCAGAAAATTAGGGTGAAGCTGAAGAATGGGCCTATGAGAGGGGAGGAAATCGAGCTGGAACATTACTTATACACGACGCACAGCGTCCTTGCCCGAAAGGGGTTGTCGGTTATTATCAAAGCCGACCGTCCGGAAAACGTCGAACCGTATTATTCCGTATATAATTATGACAGGGTTCCCGGATTGAGCACCGCGATTATCATATTCGTCGCATTTATATTCTTGGTCGGCGGGCTTAAAGGATTGCGAAGCCTGTTGGGACTTGCCGTTTCCCTGTTTTTCATTCTCGTTTTCCTGCTTCCGGCAATCTGCCGCGGTTGGTCGCCCGTGCTTGTCACGCTCGTCACGGGTACCGTAATCGTCTCTTTTTCCCTGCTTCTTCTCAACGGATTCAGTCGAAAAACTTTCACCGCGCTCGCGGCGACGGTTTCGGGCGTTTTGCTTTCGGGTTTCTTTTTTGCTTTGGTTTCGGCGCTGACATCCCTGACCGGTTATAACATCGATGAAGCCGAAGCGCTTATTATGGTTTCGAGGGAAACGGGACTGCGAATCGGGGAGGTGCTTTTCGCCGGAGTTATCATAGCTTCTTTGGGCGCGGTTATGGACACCACCGTTTCGCTCGCCGCCGCGATGTACGAGATTGAGGAGCAGTCACCCGGGATTTCGCCGAGAAAGATGTTCCTTTCGGGTATGACGATGGGCAGGGATATTATTGGCGCAAACTGTATGACTTTAATTTTAGCCTTCGTCGGAAGCTCTCTCGCCGCGTTGCTTTCATTGGCGGCCTACGGCACGCAATTCAATCAGCTCATAAGCTCAAATTATCTGGCGGTCGAAGTGGCGTACGCCTTTACGGGAGGGCTTGCCGTCGTCGTCGCCGTGCCTATCACAGCGGGATTATGCGTCATTCAAAGCAAAAACGGCAAAAAGACGATTCATACGAGAAAATCGCGAAAATAACGCGGAACGAATAAGAATTCAGGTTCTGAGTTTCGCTTTATCATATATGGAAAGGTTTTAAATGATATTCTACGGGAGGAAGGAAAAATGCGAAAAATTGCGTTCGACAAAGGGAAAAGAGGGCTTGCTCTTTTATTGAGCCTTCTGATGATGTTCGGTATGACAACGGCACTCGCCCCGACGGTAAGCGCGGAGGACCCCCCGATTTCAATAACCCCGGCGAACACGGCAAACGGCGACATAACGAGCCTTACCATACAGCCGGGCTCCGACGAAAGCAAGCGCAACTTCAAGTGGTACGCGCGAA
>JAIRWE010000041.1 GCA_031253365.1 Oscillospiraceae bacterium
GACCAGCCTTAAAGGGATAACGGCGAATACAATCGGTTCCGAGTCCTTCCTGAAAACCAGGATAACTTTGGGCAACGACGCGATTTTGTCCGAGGAAAAGATGTCCCTCGAAAAGGAGGAGGCTAACCTTACCGAGCAAATAGGCAAGCTGATTCAAATAATCGATATGTTAAACGCACACAAAAAAAAGTCGGGGAGCCTTACTTCCGAGCGCGAGGATATGCTTTCCTCCGCGATAAGGACGCGATTCAAATACTCAAACGATATTAAGCTGATTAGGAGAAGGATAACGGAAATAGACGCGAGCATATTGAGTTCCCATAATCTGTATATTGAGGCGCGAAAGGAAGTTTGGCCCAACGTCGTTATACGTATCGGAACGATGAATATGAAAGTCGAAAACAAAAATGTCCGCTGTCGTATTTGCATGAACAGTTCCGGCGAGATTGAGTACAAGCCCATAGTGGGAAGCGTCGGGTAACGGCGGACAACCCCCGAAAACCCATTTTCTCCGATTTTCGGACGCGCGTTCTGAATCAGTCGTCGGTAAGTTTGATGTCCAGCAGGTTCACGCCCCATGAAACATCCAGCGTCAGGTTTCCTGTGCCTTTGAGCGGTTTCGCAAACCGTGTTCTTTGTTTTTTGAACCCCGTCGGCGATGCCGACGCGGGGATTTTTATTTCCCCGACCCGCCGCCCCTTCGCGAAAACGCCGACAGTCCCCTCCCCCGCGTCCATAGCCGCGCGAACCTCAATTCCTGTCGCGCCGTCCAGCAACGCGTCGAAAAATTCAAGCGTTCCGCCGAGTTGAGGGGCATTGACGTAGTGCCGTTCCCGTTCGCGGTCGTAGAGCGTGTTAATCTGCCGCTTTCCGTCGTAATCCGCCGCTTCCGTCATTTTGAATAAATCGCGCGGCGGTATTTTTTCCCCTTTTACGGTAATATCAACCGCACGGCGCGTGTCAACGCTTGACGAGGCGGCGTAAAATCTGTATCCGCCTGTTTCCACGACGAACTTTCCCCTTGTCACGTCCCAAAAGCGCAAGCGCTTTTTATTGAACTCGAAAATGATTTCCGCAGTTTTGCCGGGCTGTATTCCCCGGCGTATAAATTCGCAAAGCTGTTTTTTCGGGCGTTTCACCCTCGGGTTCAAAGCCGTGAAATAAAGCTGAACCACTTCCTCCCCGTAAATATCGGAAGCATTTTTCACTTTTACCCGCGCTTCAAGCGTATTCCCGCAGTCTTTGACGGAAAACCCCGTATATTCAAAGTTTGAATAGGATAACCCGTGTCCGAACGGATAAAGGGGCTGCCCTTCGAAATACAGGTAAGTCGAGCCGCTGTCCGGTATATCGTAATCCTTTATATCGGGCAAATCGCGTTCGCTTTTGTACCACGTTTGGACGAGCCGCCCCGCCGGGTTGTATTTTCCCGTGATGACGTCGGCAAGGGCGCGACCCGTTTCGGGTCCGCCGTGCGCGGTGTAAATTATCGCGGGCAGTTCGCGTTGTTCTTTGTTCACCGAATACGGATAGCTCGCGATTATGACCAAGACGCTGTTGCCGTTCGCCGTGCTTACGGAGTCAATGAGCTTTTGCTGCGTCGGCGGCAACGCCAACGTTTTCCTGTCGAAACACTCCCGCGCGACTACCATTGGGTTGTTACCGGCGCAAATAACGGCAAAATCAGCTTTTTTCGCGATTTTTACCGCTTCGCGCGCACCATCCGAGATTATTTCTTCCCGAAACAGCTTTGAGCGGTTCACCGCGTTCCCGAACATCTCGCGCACTCGACCGCCCTCCCCCGTGCCTATGTCCCGGTGACGCCAGCTTTTAATTGTCGCGCAGCCCATGTATTCGCCCGGGCGGAAAATCATTCTGCCGAACCATTCATACGTGTCCTTCCCGGAAGCGTTTACGAAGCCGTCTTCGACTTTAAGAAGTTTGTCGTTCAACAGCGAAATATAGACGACCTCGCCGCCCCAGTCGATTTTTTTGAAACGGCAGGCGGCGGTTATTTCGTCAGCGTCCGCGATAACGGAACCATCCTCTTTTACTTGAAGGTATTTATTGTCGGAAAGTGATTTGAACGCCACGATGTCGCACCCGTCGTGAAAGCTCACGCGGGCTTCGCCCACGGCGTCTTTCAGCCCTTGATAAGCGGTTACGCAATAATCGGATTTCCCTGTGTACCAGTCGGGATAATAAGCGTCGGCGAGCGGACCTATGACGGCGATTTTGTTCTTTCCGTCGTCGCGAAAAGGGAGCGCGCCGTCATTTTTCAAAAGCGTTATACACTCGTGAGAGGCAAGCGAGCAGGTCGCCTTGAACTCGTCGCAGTTCAGTTTTTCGTCGGGAATATCGGCATAGGGATTTTGCTCCGGCGGGTCAAACTCGCCCAATAAAAACCGCCCCGTCAGCGTGGCGGTAACCGCTCTGTCAATATCCTTTTCGCTTATTAACCCCGTTTTAATCGCTTCGGCGGCGGCGGCGGCGACGGTCTTAAAGTTGTCGCACATCGCGTAGTTCCCCGCTTTCAGGGCGGCGGCGATTGTTTGCGCGTGCGAGGTTCCGTGCCTGTGAAGCAATACGTTTTGTGTAAAATCCCCGCCGTCGGTTACGGCGAACAGTAACCCCCATTCTTCAATACAGATTTTTCTTATGTCGGGATTAACCATACCCGGAACGCCCGAAAGCTCGTTATACGCCGTCATAAACGCCAACGCGCCTTTCGCCTTTATCGCCGGTTCAAAAGCCGCGTAATAATACTCGCGCCGCGTTCGCGGTTCGACGTTTGCGTTGTCCGTGCCGCGTTCCTCCTCGTGGTTGTTGCAGCAAAAATGCTTCAATATGGGAAAAACGCGCATATAACGCTCATTAGAACCGCACATTCCCTCAACGTAAGCGGTTGACATTTTCCCGGTTAAAAACGGGTCTTCCCCGTAAGATTCCTCGTTTCTGCCCCAGCGCGGGTCGCGCAACAGGTCCACCGTGGGTCCGAACAGCATAAGACTGCGGCTGCGGTTCTTCTTGTGATAAATCCGCGCCTCTGTCCCGGCGATTTCGCCCAACTCGCGCATTAACGCCGGGTCAAAAGTCGAAGCCAACCCGACAGGCTGAGGGAAAACCGTGGAATATTCCTCGGGTTCGCGCCCCACGTAACCGCGCGCCACTTCCGTGCCGATGTGCCACTCGTCTATTTCCAGACGCGGCACCGCCTGTTGATGAACCGAAAGCATATTGATTTTTTCGTCGAGTGAAAGGCGCGAAACAAGGTCGGCTACGCGCTTTTTCAATGACAGCTTCGGGTTTAAAAAAGGGTGTTTTTTCATATTTGCGTACTCCAAAGGCTTCGGGGGAGGAACCACTTTGAACAGGCGCGACACCCCCCGGCAAGCCTTTTACTCAATGGTGGCGCACCGAGGGCATCGCGCCCTGCAATATTCCCGACAAAGCCTCTTTAATTTTCAATAAAACCGTAATTGCGTTTGCCGCCCTTCTTGATTTTATACATGGCGTCGTCCGCCGCCCCGATAATTTCCTCAATCCGTTTGGAGGAATCGCGCACCACGGTTATACCTATGCTCGCGTCCAAGGAGAGGTGGTCGCCCGTATCGGCGGTATAGCCCTCTTTAAGACGGCTCAAAATTTCCTCCGCGATTTTAGCCGGGTCGTTTGTTTCGGAATTCTTCACGCATACGACAAACTCGTCGCCGCCGTAACGCCCCACCAACCCGAAACCTTGAACAATGTTGCTGAGAACGCCAGCAGTGAATTTAAGCACTTGGTCGCCGGTAGCGTGGCTGTAATTGTCGTTGTAATCCTTGAAATCGTCTATATCCACGAAAAGCACCGCAAATTCGTCGTGACGCGCGGCGATGAGGTCAATTTCGTTTTCAATCAGGCTTTCGACGGAATCGCGGTTGTATACGCCGGTGAGCGCGTCGAAACTCGCCCTCGTCGTGAGAATTTCCTCGCTTTTTTTCGCTCTGTCTATATCCACCATAACGCCCACGATTTTCTGTATTTCGCCGTTTGCGTCCTTTATGGAAGCGGTACGCATCAAGACCCAGGTATAATCGCCGTATATGTTCCTTATACGGTACTCGTTGCGCTTAAAATCCCCGCCCTTGCCGAGTTTTTCAAGGTCTTCCCTGTAACGCGCCGCATCGTCCGGATGAACCTTGCACTTTAACAGGAAGCTGTCGCCGAAGTGTTCGGAAGGGGCGCGGTAGCTGAATTTTTTATTGAAATTATTGGAAAAGACAACCTCGTTATTTTTGAAATTCCACTCAAATATAATGTTGTCCGACATTTCTATAATCGTTCGATACCTTGATTCGCTGACTACAATATCGTCGATAAGGTCGTTGAAGAGCCGCGCTATCTCACCGTACTCGTTTTTTGACATGACGTTGATTCTCGCGTCGTGGTCGCCGCGCCTTATCTGCAAAATCGTCCTTGAAATGACGTTCAGCGGTTTGGTAAACGCCGACGACGCCAAAGCCGTCATTACGATGCCCGCTATACACAGAACAACCACAACGACCGTTATAATTCCGGTGGATTCGGAAGCCATCCTCTTGGCTTCGCTTATATCGCCTACGGAAACAACGCCCCAACCCGAGTCCTCGTTGTTGACGCTTATCTTGGCGTATCCGGCGGCGCGCGTGTGCCTGCTCACGGAAAATTCCCCGCTTGATGCGCCCGATTCGACGACGTTAATTATACCGACGTATTCCGCCGCGTTGGTCGTAACGGCGGTGGAAAGTGTCGCGAGTTTACCCATCATCGTCCCTTCGTCGACGACGTTGCTGTCCGGGTCAACCAACAAAATCCTGCCGTTCGCGGGGAGTATGGCGGAACCTACGATATTTTTCAGGCTTTCGCCGGAATATATGACAATCAGCGTATCCCCGCCGATTTCGGCCTTTATCGCCAACCCGAATTCAGCCGTGGGAATTTTTTCGGCGGAAGTGTAAACATAGGCACGCCCGTCTTTGTGGTCAAGAAGAGCGCCCGTATCAAAATCTTCGCCCGCGTCGCCTTCGGACAACTTCACTCCCCCGTCGCCGCCGACAACAATGACGCTGTCAACGTCGGAGCGTGCCGCGACCGATTTGACG
>JAIRWE010000048.1 GCA_031253365.1 Oscillospiraceae bacterium
CTCACCGAAGGCTACAAACGGCTGAACGACGAGGGGATTTCGCTCCTCGCGCAGTCCGCGAACGCCTACGCCCTCCCCTATGTGGACGTAATAACGGACATTCCGCTGTTTTCATCGAATTATGACGTTTTTGACTACGACATACCGCTTTATCAAATAATAATCCACGGGTATATCCCCTATTCGACGAGGGCGTTCAACGCCAGCGCGGATTCCGACACGCTTCGGTTGCTCGCGCTCTCCACGGGAACCCCCCTGCATTACGACTTTATGTACAAGAACCCGAGTAAGTTCACCGACAGCGATTATAACAAAAAGTTCTACGCCAATTACACCGGCTGGACGGACAAATCGGTAAGCGAGTTCCTTTTGTTCAAGGATATAATCGCCGATGTTTCGGACAAGAAAATCATCGAACACAAAAGGCTCTCGCTGTACGAAACCGAAACGCGGTTTGAAGGCGGCAAAACCGTTTATATAAACACTGATACCGGCGAGCTGAAAGTAAACGGCGCGACCGTGGATTTCGGCGATTACGGGCTGGCGGGGAGGTACGGCGATGACGGAAGATAACAAGAGCAACGTTCTGAACGAAGAAGAAGAAAGCGGGCTGCGCGAAGCTGTTCCCGTCGAACCGCCGAGCGAAAAACCCGAAGAAGCGCCCGCCGAGGAAGCCGCCGAAGCCGCCGAGCAGGAAAAAGAAAAAGCCGACGCTTTGGCGCGCGAGGAAAAAGAGAAGACCGACGCTTTGGTACGCGAGGAAAAAGAGAAGGCCGCCGCCTTGGCGCGCGAGGAAAAAGAGAAGGCCGCCGCCCTGAAACTTGAAGAAAAAGCGAAAAAGGAAGCGTTGGCGCTTGAAAAATTTGCCGAGCGGCGCAAACTTCTCATCGAAAAGAACCTGAAAAAACTTGATAAATACGCCGAGAAAAAACGCGAGGAGCTCAAAAACGGCGAGGAAAAAGCGAAAAGGAAAACCGACGACGAAACCGAAAAGAAAGAAATAGAAAAACTGGGAAGGGAAAAACGGGCGGAGCTTGAAGACGAGCTGAAGCACAAACGCCGCCAGATTGAGTGTTCGTCGGGCGCGCGCCTTTCTTACGAAAGGAAGAAGCGTCTGTACGGTTACGGGTTTATCGGGCTGTGGATGGTCGGCGTGCTGTATATGTTTATATTCCCGCTTATCCAGTCGATTAACTATTCTCTGAACGAAACGGCCATCGTCAGCTCCAACGACGCGGAACGCTACGGAATGGATTCCGCGGGAATCTTTTTGCGGTGGAACGATTTCGGGCATTACAAATACGCCTTTTTGACCGACAGCAAATACCCCGTCGAGCTGTTCGCGTCGTTGGGGAATATGGTTCCGCGCGTGCTTTTGATTTTGGTGTTCAGCCTGTTTATCGCGATTTTGCTGAACCAGAAATTCAAAGGCAGAACGGTGATGCGGGCGATTTTCTTCCTCCCCGTGCTGATTGCCACCGGGCCCATAATTTCGGTTATTAACGGCGATATCATGTCGCAGGGGGCTTCCGGCGGGGCGGCGCAGTTCAGCACGCTGTTCAAAACCGACTTGGTGGACGGGTTCATGCGGTTCCTCGGGCTGTATAACCTGAGCGAAGGTTTTACGACTTTCGTATCCGAGGCGACCAGCGACATATTCAACCTGATTTGGAAATCGGGTATCCAGATTTTGATTTTCCTCGCGGCTTTGCAGCAAATTCCGGTCTCCGCGAAAGAGGCCGCTTCGATGGAGGGTGCGTCCGGTTGGGAATTCTTCTGGAAAATTTCCTTCCCGACCATCAGCCCGATGATACTGGCGAACCTCATATACACCGTAATAGATACGTTCAGCGATTCCGAAAACGCCGTCATGCGGATTGTCGTGTCGCAGGTGCGTAACTTGCAGTACGGTTACAGCGCGGCAATCGCCTGGGTGTATTTCGCGGTAATCGCGGCGGCGCTGGCGATTATCGTCGCGATTGCGTCAAGGTTCGTGTTCTATCAGGTGGATTAGGCAAGCCGCGAAAACGGGTCGAAGGAGTAATTATAAATGGAAAAGAAGAAAAACGAAAGCACGAAAACCGTAAAGCCCGCCGCGAAACGCAAAGAAGCGGACTTCGACATGGGTATGCCCGCCGAACAGCTCAGCCGCAAGGAGCAAAAGGCGATTGACCGGAAAAACAAAGAAATCCGCAAAAAGTACCATGTCAGCAACTGGGAAATATTAAAGAATTTCAAAAACTATTCCGAGTCCGAGAAAAGGCATTACCGCTATGTTTTCGGCAGGCGGGTGGCGGAAGGGGTTTGGCCTTTCTTCCATTATATAATCCTGATAGGGCTTTCGTTCATAATCCTTTACCCGATTTTGTATATGCTTACGTCTTCCGTGAAGCCGCAGTTTGAAACCGCCGACCCGTCAATCATGTGGATTCCCAAAACCATAAGGCTCCAGAACTTCGTCGAAACCTTCAGAGCCATGAAATATCCCGAGGTTTTCTCCAACACGGTTTTAATCAACGTAGGCTGTTCCGTAATACAGGTCGTCACCTGCTCAATCGCGGGGTACGGATTCGCGCGCTTCAAGTTTCGCGGGCGCGGACCGCTGTTCGGAATCGTGATTTTGCAAATGATTGTTCCCGTCCAGATTATCCTCATTCCGCTGTACGTCCAGTTCAGATACTTTGATATTTTCGGTATCTTCAACGCAATCGGCGCGGGGCCGCTCAACCTCGTCGATAACCCGATAGCGTTATTCATGCAGGCGTTTTTCTGTAACGGAATAAGGGCGGGGCTTTTCATACTGCTGTTCAGGCAGTTCTTCCGGGGTCTGCCCAAAGAGCTTGAGGACGCGGCGCACTTGGACGGGTGCGGACCCATATCGACTTTCGTGCGGATTATGATTCCCAACGCCCTGAACTCGTACCTGACGGTGTTTATATTCTCCGTCGTGTGGTACTGGAACGACAGCTACGTTTCGGGAATGTTCTTCAACGGTTCCGACACAATCGCGCTCGCCGTGGATAATCTGTGGAGAATAATGTCGCAGTATTTCCTCGCGGGGCGCGTGGAAGGCGGACCGACGCAATTCATCGTTTGGGTTCAGGCGGGCTGTCTTATGGCGCTTTTCCCGATACTTCTCATGTATATCTTCCTGCAAAAGTATTTCGTGGAAGGTATAGAGCGTTCGGGAATAGTGGGTTAATCGGGTGCGTGAAGGCAACCCGCGGATTCCCCCGAAAAGGGGTTCCGGGGTTGCCTTTTGTTTGCCGTGAATTTCGTCAACTTTTATCAACGCAAAATGAAACTTTTTATTAAAATCCCCATACTACTTATATGCGAAAGCCGAAAGCCGAAAGGCCAAAGGGGAGGAAACGAGGTGGGCCGGTGAGCAAAGACGGCGGAAAGTCGGTGAGCAGGGGCGGTCAGTACGAACTTGATACCTACTTCAACAACGTGTATAAAGAAACGCTCTCCTCCATATCGCGTTACGTTGTCAGCAAATGCGGAAACGTCCTTGACGTCGAGGATATTTTGCAAAACATATACACGCGCTTCTTTCGCAGAATCGTCAAGAAAGGGTACGGCGATATAGACAACGCGGAAGCGTTCCTCGTAAACATAGCGAAGTTTGAGTGCAAGAACTATTTCGGCGCAATGAAGAAGCGTTCCGTCACCTCCTCTTTTTCGGATTTTTCCGACGAGCAGATGGTGGAAATCGAAGCCGAAATGTCAAGAAGCTCAAAGCATCTTGAAGACGTCGTATGCAACGAAATGCTTGCCCGGCAAATCTTCGAGGACATCGCCTCGCAGGACGCGGTCACAGGTAAAATTTTTTATCTGCATTTTGTCTGCGACAAAAAATTGGAAGAAATAGCGGGCGAGTTGGGGTTGTCGCTCTCTTCGGTGAAGAACAGGCTGTACCGCACAATCGAACGCCAAAGGAAAAAATACACCATATAGCGCAAGCGCGAAAAACAAGCAAAGGAGGTAACGCCGTGAACAGACGCGAATTTTACAAAGAGCTGATGAAGCAATACACGTTCGACGCGGACAAGGTTCGCCGCGTCGCGAAGCGTTCCTCTTTGCGCGGGTTCTCGCGCGTATACGTGAAATACCTGCCTTTGGCGGCGGCGGCGGTCATGGTGCTGTGCGTGGGTATGTTCGCGCTTTCCGGCTTGACGGAAAAAGGCGTCGCGGGCGGCGGAACGCGGGTAATCGAGCAGCCGTCCGATTCGGTGACGGGGCGGCTTTCCGCTGCGGAGAACGCGCTTGTCGAGGCGCGCGGGAGCAAAAGCGCCGAAATCAAGACGTTGTATCTCTCTTTCGGCGAGGGCATGACTTTTTATGAAATGACGAGCGTGTTCGATTACGTATCGGACGCGGGGAATATCACGGTTACGGCGATTTTCATAATCGGCGAGGACGAGGAAATCAAATGCGTGTCCGACCCGGCGGAAATAGAAGTCGTGAAGCGCGACAAAAGCGCGCGGATTGTCGGGGCGAAAATCAAAGCGTCTGACAATCTGTTGCCGGATTTAATCGGGCAAACGGAAATCATCGCGGTCGAACCCGAAACGGCGCGGTTAAACGACGCGAATTTTGTTCCGCTGACGGCAAACGAAGTGGAAAAATACGAGGAACTGCACCCGAAATCGGCGACGGTCGCGACCTTTATGGCGGACGACGATTACGAGCCGGTTGAAACGCAAAATACGGAACCTCTTGACACTTCCGCCGACCCGGTAACGGGCGGAACGGAAACATCGGGTGAAACAAGCGACGACGGGCAAGGCGGGCAAAGCGGGCAAGGCGGCGGCGTCGGCGGACCGGACGTGACGGGCGAACACGCCGAAACGGAGAAACCCGAATTTGTTCCGGTTCCTCACAGTCGGTTGCTTGAACTCAAAATCGCGAACGTCGCGGAAGCGATTTTCATCAACGACGCCAATTTTGTCACCATCGGGGGCGGCTACGTAACGCTGTTCGCCATATCCGAAAGGGGCGACGACAGTGAAAACGGGGTGTTTGAAGTCAATAAATTTGAGGTAAACAATTATAGGAAACGGTTTTCCGAAAGCGGCGGTTCGCTCCTTGTCAGCTCGCGTGACGCCGACGGAAAGCGCACGAAGCTGTATCTCGCGGACGGGGCGGCGGGTGTTCTTGAGGAAATCGACATAAGCCATATAACCGACGGCGGGGAAATGACGTTCGCGTTCTATGACGACGTCAACGGGCGAATTGCGGTGAGGGTCAAAGGCGAGGATTACGGCGCGATTTACCTGATTGACAGGGGTACTTACGAAACGCGGGAAGTCGTGAGAGCCGAAAGCGATTGTATCATACTCGCGTTGGTCGGCGACACGCTGTACTTCTCCAAAACGGGCGAAGAGGGTACGGGGGTGTGCAAATATGACATGGTTTCCGACTCGGTCGAGGAGGAATGGGTTTTCGACGAACCCGTATGTTTCGAGCGGAGCGCCGATTTGAAGAATTTTGCCGCGAACACGTCCGACGGCGGGATTTCGAGAGTGTTTATCGGCAAGAGCGGGAATGTTACGACGGCGGATGAAACGGCGGGCGTGTTGACGTTCGGTCCTTACGACAGCGCGGTTTTAACCGACGGGGAGCGTTTTTACGCCGTAACGGAGAACGACCGTGGGGCGTTGCTCGCGGAAATCACGGCTGAGGAAGCGCAAGGCGCGTTTACGGGTCGGAATATATCGTCGGTGTTCGCAATCCACGAAATCACGCCGGAAGGGATGAAAATCCGGGTAAAAACCCCGAATTGAAACGTAATATGTTTAAATACACGGCACACCGAAAAATAAGCCGGCGGAATACCGCCGGCTTATGGCTTTGGTTAGTTCTTTTCGGTTAATTCAGCTTCTCTTTTTTATATCATCTTTAATATGGTGTTATCAGAGATTCGCGATTCCAAATATTTGATTATTCTTTCAAATTCGATTTTAGCTTCAGCTTGTAAGCCTAAACATAGAGCGATTCCGTTTGCATCCGTACTGATTCTCTCATGTAGTCTTAGTCTTAATGAGTTGTTATTGACCTCATTTAGTGAATAAGTATGTATGTGTACAGAATCACCCTGGCGAGCCTGCTGAAAATGCGAAAAGCTAAACTCTCGTGAAATATAATCGCGAAAATAATCCTGAATAACCAAGACTAAATGTTTACCTAAATGTTCGAAGGTTTCAATTTTATGGTGCATTTGTATGAGGATTGTCTTAGCTGACATTTTCCAATTCATACCGAAGTTCTTTGTTTTTAAGTCATCATCACTAATTTCTATCCCCTTGCTTTGGAGTAATGTCGCTCTTTCGCTCCAAAGGCTTCCTGTTGTATCAAGTGTTTGCAACTCAATGCCGACAAAATCTATCACTTTATTATTACGGACGGAAACAAGAAAATAATCTACGCTTCCCCCCGGTATCGTTACTTCTGACAACAGATGAAGTTCATTTCCCGGCTCGTGCAACGATAATAAATGAACACAATCGGTAAAGATTTGGCGACGTTCAAGAAGCCTATGAGGGCATATCATCACCGCGTCGTATCTACTATATTTGACTGTGCATACGCCGATGGAAATATCCGGGCTGCTTTTTCGCACTTTAACACATTTCTTTTCTGTATAGGGGCAGTATTGTGTTGATATTATGTTAGCCCAATCTACGTCATTTCGCTTGGTAAAAATCCCAAAGAACTCCTTGACCTTGCTCATCACTTCTAATCCTCTCTTTTGCATAATCAAGATAGGCTTGCGATATATCAACACCGATGGATTTTCTTCCGTTTTCATACGCGACAGCCATTGTTGTACCGGTTCCACAAAATGGGTCAAAGATGACTCCATCATGTGGGCAAGTAGTTAGAATCGGTGTTCGACACAAATCAGCCGGGAAAGGTGCAAAATGAAGTTTACGTTCTTGGGTATCTTCGGGAATAATATCCCAAACATCACCCAATTTTGCACCATCCGGATGGTATCTCAAAAAATAAAACCCTTTTTGTTCAAGCTCTTTTGCTCTACCGGAAACTTTTGATGAATCAGAATGAGTTGTTCGTTGTTGACCCTTTATTATCATGCGAAAGTCTGCAATAACACCTTCCTTTATTTGTTCAAGGATTACATTTAGTTCAAGCAAGGCGTTTTGTTTTTGTATTTCGGTTAAGGCAGTGGATAGTTCAATTTGTCGCTTATATCTTACCCCGGTAACGCCAGTCGCAGATATGACAGCTCCATTTTGCACTTTAGGCTTAAGTGGTGCTTTTCTTGTCATATCCACATCGTAATAGTATTTTTTCGATTTTACAAAATGAAACAAATCCTCATGCACATTACGAAGCTTATCTTTTGAATTATCCGGCGACCCTTTTACCTTATTCCATACGATGCTATTGCGAAGTATCCACCCTTGTTCATCACACATCTTAATAGCCACACGCCACGGGATGCCAACTAAGTTTTTATTCAAATAGCTATCGCCGATATTAAGCCAAAAACTTCCGGATGGAGTAAGCACTCTATGCAGTTCCCTGAATATATTGAGAAGATTATCTATGTAATCCGTGTGCTTCTTTTCTAATCCAATGCTTTCTTCAACATCGTATTCCCGTTTTCTCCAATATGGAGGACTGGTCATAGCCATATTTATACAGCCGTCAGGAAATGTTTTCAGTATCTCCAACGAATCGCCACAAATAAGAAGTGGCTCGATGGAGTTATTTGATAGGTATTCAGAAATCATGCTTAATCCTTTCGGCATATACTTTCGTAATCTTTGCGGTTCAAATTCACTGTTCGGTTAAGAGATGTTTTGTGAAAGTTGCACACTGCGTGAAGGTGTAATTCCGTTTTTTTCACCTTATTTTTATGTGCGCCTCCCGAAGCTGTAACTCGCCGACTTCGCCCGGCGCCCCGAGCAAAGCGTCCTGCGCGTTGCTGTTAAGCGGGAAGGCTATGACTTCCCTCACGTTATCCTCCCCGAATAAAATCATCAGCAGCCTGTCAATCCCGAAAGCCATTCCCGCGTGCGGCGGCGCCCCGAACCTGAACGCCGAGTACAACGCCCCGAATTTCGCCTTGACGTCCTCTTCGGTGAACCCCGCGATTTCAAACGCCTTGACCATGACGTCGGCTTTATGGTTGCGAACCGCCCCCGACGCCAACTCCACGCCGTCCAGCACAAAATCGTACTGGTACGCCTTAATGTCGAACGGGTTCGCGGAGCAAAGCGCGTCAAGCTCGCCCTGCGGCATAGAAAACGGGTTATGCCCGAACCGAGGCTTACCGCGCTCATCCTCCTCGTAAAAGGGGAAGTCTACCACCCAGCAGGCGGCGTGAACGCCCCTGTCGATTAAGTCCATGCGTTCCGCGACCCGCGCGCGGATTTGCCCCGCGAACAGCGCGGCGGCGGCGGCGGAATCGTCGGCGATGAAATAAAGAACGTCGTTCACGGCGATTTCACAGCGCAGGCGAAGCCCCTCCCGCGCGCTTTCCGTGAGGAACTTGTCAATCGGGCCGAGCCAAGCGCCCGTTTCACCGACCTTTATATAGCCCAGCCCCTTCATACCGATTGACAGGGCGTACTCTTCCATGTTCTTGAAAAACGTCTTGGACATCGCGCCCGCGCCCGGCACCCTAACGGCGCGAACCGTTTTGTTTGAAAAAGGCTTAAACTCGCTGTCGGCGAATAAATCCGAAACATCGACGATAAACAAGGGGTTGCGCAAATCCGGCTTGTCCGTACCGTATTTGAGAATGGCGTCGTCGTAGGTTATCCTGGGGAAGGGCAGCCGAACAGCCTTCCCGAATTTTTCAAGAACGGCGGACATAACCGCCTCGCCCGCGCAAAACACGTCCTCCTGCTCGGCGAACGCCATTTCCAAATCAAGCTGATAAAACTCGCCCGCCGTCCTGTCCGCGCGCGCGTCCTCATCGCGAAAGCACGGCGCGATTTGATAATACCTGTCAAAACCCGAAGCCATGAACAACTGCTTAAAAATCTGCGGCGCCTGCGGCAGGGCATAGAACTTCCCGTGGTGTTTGCGGCTGGGGATTAAGAAGTCCCTCGCCCCTTCCGGCGACGACGCGGACAAGATGGGCGTCTGCATTTCAAGGAAACCGAGGGCGTCCATTCGCTCCCGCATAAACGAGATTATTTCCGAGCGGCGGACAATCGCGTCGTGCATCGCCCTGTTTCGTAAGTCAAGGAAGCGGTATTTCAGCCGCGTTTCCTCGTTGGTTTCCTTGGAAGCGGCGGGTTCAAACGGCAGGGTTTCATACACCTGCCCCAGAATATCCAGCGTCTTCGCGACGATTTCAATTTCCCCCGTGCTGATTTTGGGGTTGAACGTTTCCGGCGCGCGCCGAACCACCGTCCCGCTTATACTGACCGCGCTTTCCCTGCGGACGTTTTCGAGCAGCGACTCGTCTTGCACGGTAATCTGAATCGAGCCGTAATGGTCGCGCAGGTCAATGAACATTATTCCGCCGTGGTCGCGGATATTCTCAACCCAGCCGGCGACGCGAACGGTTTTCCCCGCGCTTTCAAGGTTAAGCGTCGCGGCGGTGTTGTCACGGTATCTGTTGGGTTTAATCATTTTCGCCGTCCTCTCGGTTTGTTTATTGCTATAAAAGCGTCATCTGTTCGTCGTTGCCGGCGACCCGCTCCGCTTTTTTCAGAACGTCGGCGGCAAGCATATTCAGCCGTTCGCCTTTCAGTATCTCGCCTATGGTGACAATCTTGATTTTCTCGATATTTTTATTATAACCGTCGTCGTAAAAGCCCGCGCTCGCCGCTTCCTTCCTCATGTCTTTGGTGGGTTCGTTTAACGTGATAAAAATTCCGGCGGCGGCGTTCTCGCGTTCCATGACCCCGCGAAAATCCCTAATCATAGCCGAATTGACCTTCCCCGACTTAACCGAAAACAGAACGTCCCTGAACTTGTCTTTCCTTTCCGGCACGCGCATCGTCCCGTCAATCCCGTAATCCTTGCCCTTTTTGTCGTTAATCATGGCTTTGTTGTCCGAATAGGTAAGCACCGCCCATTTCTCGAACTCTTTGCGCAGACGGTCGTCTTTCTTGTTCGCCAAAGCCCTCGCGCTTTCCATATCGGCGGGAATACCGCTTACGGTCACGCCGTCCATTACGTCTTCCCCGTAAGCCTCGGTAAGCCGCTTTATGATAAGCGATATGCTGTTATAGGTTATATCAATGCCAATCCACTTTCGGTTGAGCCTTTGCGCCACCGCGACGCTCGTCCCGCACCCGCAGAACGCGTCAAGCACCACGTCGCCTTCGTTGCTGGACGACAGCATAATTTTTTCAAGCAAGGCTTCGGGCTTTTGCGTGGGATAACCGAGACGTTCTTTTGACGACGGGGCTATGGGTTGAATTTGCCACCAGTCGTCGGGGTGTTTGCCTAAGGGATTTAATTGCTGAACGCCAAAATCCTTACCCTTTCTGACGTTTCCGATATGATGCTTAAAACGCTCTTTTGTGGCTTCGGCGTAAGGCTCTCTGACAGGGTCGGGATTAAAAAAATATTCCTTGGTTTTAGAGTATCTGAAAATCAAATCGTGCCGTCTGCCAAAGTCATTTTTGGGGTAACCCGCGCCTCGATAACACCACACAATCTCATTTCTGAAATTCCCGCCCCGCCCGACAAACACCGCGTCAAGCACGATTTTGAGATAATGCCCCACCGTAGGGTCGCAGTGCAGATAAAAACTCCCCGTCGGCTTTAACACACGGTGAATTTCATTTATACGCAATGTCATTGAAACAAGGTATGACAGCAGGCTCCCCCTGCCCAAGATTTTATAAAGCCCCATAATCAAATCGGACGTCTGTTTGGTGAAAACGCCGCCCTCGTTGACGCAGATTTCGTTATACTCCTTTTCCGCGCGAACGTTCCATTCCCATGTGTCGACGAACGCCACGGACTGCGCCTTATCTTCCTTGCCTACATTGTTATAAATCCGGTTATAATCGCGTTTTGAGTTAAACGGCGGGTCGATATAGCACAAGTCGACCGACCCGTCGGGAACGTGCCCGCGCATTATGTCAATGTTGTCGCCGTAGAAAAGCTGATTTTTCATTTATCGCCGCTCCGGTAACCGTTTTCACAAAAATCCGCGATTTGCAAAATTACCGCCTCATCGAATTTTCTGCCCGTTATCGACATTCCTACGGGTAACCCGTCTTTGTCCTTCCCGCAGGGAACCGAAACGCAAGGCAGCCCCGTCAGGTTCATGGGGGCGGTGTACATGGAGGTGGAATAGCTCGCCGCCAAATCCTGATTTTCGTCTATCTTATACGCGACGCACGGGAACGTGGGGGATATAATCGCGCCGCTTTTGATTTTCTCGAAAACCCCGTCAAACTCGCGGTTCAGCCTTTGCCTGACCGCCAAAGCCTTACGAAGATATATGTCGTCGCCCGAAAGCGCGAAATTACCCAACATAACGCGCCGCTTAACCTCCTCGCCGAAGCCGCGCGTCCGGCTGTCGCGAACCCTTTCGTCGGGGGTGGCGCCTTCTCCGCGCAACCCCGATTTACTCTCGCCGAACCGCGACAACGCCGGCACCGCCTGCGCGCAGGCGATTATCATAAAAGCGGCGGTGGCGTAAAGCAACGAGGGAATTGAAACCTCAATCAGCTTAACGCCGTTTTTTTCCAGCTCCTTCGCGGCGTTCAAAACAGCCGCCCGCACGCCGCCGTTTACGTCGTCGGTGAACAATTCCTTGGGCAGCGCCGCCGTCAAACCCCTTACGCTTTTCCCAATCAGCGCGGTGTAATCGCCGCCTGAATCGGACAGCGCGTTCATTACGACGCCGCAATCCTCCGCGCACTTCGCCAGCGGACCCACCACGTCAAGCGAACGCGAAAATTCCGCCACGCCGCGCCGCGAAATTACGCCGTAACTCGGTTTCAGCCCCGTGATTCCGCAAAAAGAGGCGGGCTGCCTTACGGACGCGCCCGTGTCCGTCCCCAAAGCGAAAGCGCAGGTTTCGGAAGCGACGGCGCTCGCGCTCCCCCCGGACGAGCCGCCCGGAACGCGGTCGCGGTCGCGCGGGTTACGGACAAACCCGAAAGCCGAGGTCTTGTTGGACTTGCCCATCGCGAACTCGTCCATGTTGGTTTTCCCGATAAGCACATAACCCTGCGCCTTTAAGCGTTCAATCACTTCGGCGTCGCGGGGGGGTATAAAGTCTTCGAGCATTTTTGAACCGCAGGTGGTTCTTATTTTTTCGGTGTGAATGTTGTCCTTAATCGCGGCGGGGATTCCCGTAAGCGGTTTCGCCCCGCCGGAATCAATCAATTCCTGGGCGCGTTCGGCGTTTTTAAGCGCCTCTTCCCGCGTTATCGTGATATACGCGTTAAGCTCGGGGTTTTGCGTTTCGGCGCGGCTTAAATATTCGCGCGCCAACTCCTTCGCGCCGATTCGCTTTTCGTCCAACGCCCGGCGCAGCCGCTTTATTTTTAATCCCGTTATATCCATACTCTAAAACCCGTACTCGTCGAGAGGGCCGTCATAATCGCCGTCAAATTCCGTTATTTTTTCGATAATTGAAATTATGCCGTCCAGCTCCCCGGAGAGCTTTTCTTCCTCGCTTTCGGTAAAATTGAATTTTGAAAGCCCCGAAATCGCCGCAAAGGTTCGCTTATCCGTCGTAACCGCCCCCCTTCCCTCAGGAAATCATCTCGGCGAAAATTTTTTCCGCCGCGCCGCCGTCATCGCAGACAAACAGCACGACATATTCGCCTTTGGCTTCGATAACGGCTCCGTCGAGCTTATACACCTGCGCCGGCACATAATCCCGCCAAGACTTTATCCGCCCCTGAACATACGTTTCAAGAACCGCTTTCGCCTCTTGCGCCTGCTGTGCCGAACCCATTTTGATAACGGCTATTTCGTCGGGGTTTGTCCCGGCGGGGTTGACGTAGAAAGACGCTTCCGTAACGCCGCTTGTGTCAAGGTCGAAATACTTGTCGGCTAAATCGTCGGCGGTTTTCTCCGTCATTTCCGGGAAATCGCCGCCTTCGATAATCGCCGCCGTAATCTCGGAAACGCGGACGCTCTCCTTTTTCGGCGCGTCGCCGTTCGGCGCGTCGCCGTTCGACGCGTCGCTGTTCGACGCGTCGCTGTTCGGCGCGGTACCCGCGCCGCCTTCGTTTCCGCAGGAAGTTAATATTACCAAAAAAATTACCGAGAGTAAAACGGCGACATTTCTCCTCATGCTTTGTGTTCCTTTCCGTGCCTATTCCAACTCACTCTGAACAAACGAGAGCAACGCCTCATACGCCGAAACGGTGAGGTGCATTCCGTCCGGCTGGGCGTATTGGGCTTTCAAGTATCCGTTTTCGTCTTTGAGCGCCGAGCAAACGTCGATTAAGATACACCCCGTTTCCCTCGCGACGCCCGCAAGCAAAGAATTATACTCGTTAATCATGTCTATGGATATGTTATAGCTGTTCCCCACGTTCGGGGCGACGGGGGGAACCGTAAGTATCACGGTTTCCGCGCTCGGGCGGGCGGATTTCAGGGTGTTCGCCAATGTTTTCATGCTTTCCGCGATTAAAGCGGCGTTCGAGGCGGAAAGCCCGTTCGTCCCGAGCATAAGCACGACGCGGTCGAAGCCCGCCGCCGTTTCAATCACGCCGCGACCGTTGATTTCAGCCGTCAGCGCGCCGGAAGGGCTCATCCCTATGTCCGCGAACACGTTCGCGGCGGGAATTAACCCGTAGCCGCTGAATCCGGTCGAAATCGAGTCGCCTATAAACAGCGTGTCGCCGAAAAAAACTTTATCGTAATCATTCGGCGGTGAAGGTTCGTCCGTGCCGTCCGCCGACCGTGAACCGGGAGTATACGAGTCGGAAAACGGCGATTTTGTCATTTCGGGGATTGTGGTGGCGGGGGGGAGCGTCGTAACGGTTTCGGAAGGCTCGTTTTCCGTCGGGGCAGCCACAAGCGTGGAGGACGGCGTGCTTTGCCCCGAAGCGGGCGGGGGCGCGGGCGGCGACGGGGGCAAAGGCGAGGTCATGTAAAGGTACAGGAAAAGCCCCAGCATCGCCGTAATAACGACTATAAGTATGTTCAACACGACGACGGCGGGCGTAAAAGACGTTTCCCGTCGATTGCCCATAAGATAACGCCCTTTTCGCGGCACGACACCCTACCCCTCTTTCAAGAAAAAATCGCCCAAGAAAAAATCGCCCCTTTTCGCGTTTATTATAGCATAAAAATCAAAGCTCGTCAAGTTATCGAAAACGCGGGCTGATTTTTTGAAAAAATTTTCAAAAAAGTGTTGACAAAAAAAATATATATGTTATAATTACCACTGTATTAGTTCAGATAGTACACAACCCTTTCAGGAAAGAGGTGATTTTATGTTCTCTATTGTCATAATGGGCGGTTCGCCTATTTATGAGCAGCTTTACGAACGCATAACGGAGCTTATTTCCACCGGCGTTATGCAAAAGGACGAAAAGCTGCCCACCATCAGGGAGGTCGCCAAACAGCTCGGCATAAACCCGAACACGGTTCAAAAGGCTTATCAGATTTTGGAACAGCAAGGGTTGATTTATTCCATTCCGGCTAAGGGCAGCTATGTCAACCCTTCGGACAGCGCGGTGATTTCCCTGCGGAACAACGCCATGAAAAATTTTATCGAGAGCGCGCGGTTCGCCCTCGGCTGCGGAATAGAGCGGCGGGCGCTTACGGCGGCGATTGAAAATATGTGAAAGGCAGGTTTAACGATATGATAAAACTTGAAAAAGCGGTCAAAACTTTCGGCGGGTTTACCGCCCTGAGCGGCGTAGACCTTGAAATACCGCGTTCGTGCGCCTACGGGCTTATAGGCTCCAACGGCGCGGGAAAATCCACCGTTTTGCGAATCCTGTCGGGGATTTATGACATAGATTCGGGGGAGGCTACCATAGACGGCGAAATCGTCTTTGACAATCCGAAGATAAAGGAAAAAATTTTTTTCGTCAACGATGAAACGGTTCAGTGGAACAACTATACCCTGAGCGAGATGCGCGATTATTTCACGGTGTTTTACCCGGGTTTTTCGCGGGAGAAGTTCGAGAAGATGAGGAGCTCGCTGGGGTTGCCGACGGAAAAGCGGCTCGCGACCTTTTCAAAGGGGATGAAAAGGCAGGCGTTCGTGATTTGCGGAATTTCCTGTTCGCCCGAGTTTTTGTACCTTGACGAGGCTTTCGACGGGCTGGACCCCGCCGTAAGGATAATCGTCAAGAAAATGTTGGTTGACTGTATGCTTGACAGCGAAATGACGGTCGTCATCTCGTCGCATAACCTTTTTGAGATTGACGAGTTCTGCGACAGGGCGGGCTTGCTTCACAAAGGGGAGATTGTGTTCGACAGGGAGCTTGACAGCTTGAAAGGGAACGTCCAAAAAATCCAGACCGCTTTCGACAGGAATTATGAAAAAGAGGATTTCGACGACATTGAAATTCTGCACTTTGAACGCAACAGGAGCGTGGTTTACATCATAGCCAAGGGCGAATCGGAAGACATTAAGCGGAAAATATCCGCGCGGGAACCGAAAATCCTTGATATGCTCCCGCTCAGCTTAGAAGAAATATTCATTTATGAATTGGAGGTGTTGGGATATGATTTCCGAAATAGCCAAAATTAAGGGCGGCTTCCTGAAATACGCCGCGTACAGGACATACGGCATGAAAAACCGCCTGATAATTTTAATTGTGTGCGGGGTTTTGGGCTGGCCGTCGGGCGTGTTGGCAAGCGTCATCACGGAAAATATGAGCGACTATTCCGCTTTGTCGAACCTGTTCGGCACTATATGCGGATTTCTCGCGGTCGCGTCCGCGTTCGTCGCGGCGCTGCTCGCTTACAGCGCGGGGCTCAACTGCTTCGACTATTATAATCGGCGCGAGAAGGTGGACATGAGCTGGTCCCTCCCCGTGAAAAAAAAGCACAGATTTTGGGGGGATTTCGCTTCCGGGATAGTCCCCTTAACGGCGGTATACGCCCTAAGCTCGGTCGTCGGGCTGCTCATCGCGGAAATAGGCTTTGAAAGCCGCGTCATAGGCGGGTATGAAGTTATCCCGACGATTGCCTCGGTCATGGTTACGGGGTTTCTCACCCTTGCCGCGCTCTATATAATAGGGGTTTTCTGCGCCGCGCTGTGCGGGCGGATTTTTGAAACCGCGGCTTATCCCGCGATAATCTGCGGCGTTATCCCCGCCCTCATCGGGCTTTTCGGGGTTATGGTTTTTCGCGGCGCGTGGCAGCTTGACATTACGGAGCAGATTTTCAACGCCTTGGCGGGAACCTCGCCGGGCGGTTTCCTGATATGCTCGTGTTACAGCATTATCGAAGGCTACCGGAACGAGCGCCCGCTGTCCGAAAGCCTGCTCTTCCTGCAACCGGGCGTTATTATACCGTTTGTCCTCATTCACGGCGGATTCCTCGCCGCCGCGTATTACATCGGCAAAAAGAGGAAAGCGGAACACACGGGCGCGGCGTTCGTTTTCAAGTCCGCTCCGGAAATTATCATTTTCCTTGTCGTGCTTTGCATAACCGGGGTTTATTGCTTCGGGATGGCGGAAGAGTACGCGCTGACGCCGGGGCTTTTGTTCGGGTTGGCGGTCTGCACGTCCATCGCGTTTCTGACGCTTGACGTTTCGTTAAAACGCGGTTTCAAAAAAATGGGCAGAGCGTTCCTGAGATATTCGGCGATGCTCACCTGCTCCGCCGTGATTTCGGTAATCGCGCTTAACAGCAACGGATTCGGCATCGGGGAATACGTACCGCCCGCCTCTCAAATCGAAAGCGTCAAGCTCAATATACGACACCTGGACTGCCTGAGTATAAGCGACAATTATTGGTACGGTCTCGATTACGAAACCGCGCAAAGCGAGTTCAAAGACAGGGCTGTCATAGAGCTTTTGCGGGAAATAAACGTCGAAAGCAATAAAAGCGGTTACGGCGAGCGTTATGCCGGCGGAACGGAAAGAATCACCTACACCTTGAAAGGCGGGAAAAAAATCAGCAGGAAAGTTATTATCGACCGCCCGCAATCGGAAAAACTTTTGCCGCTCCTTTTAAGCGAGGAATACAAGAGAGGTCGGTTTGATTTGATTGACAAATGGCTCGGCGAAAGAAGCGGGGCGATTGTCGATAAAAGGGCGGCGGTGAACAGCCTTTCGCTTGAACGGACTTCATACACCGAAAACAACGCGGACGCCGAAAGGATTTACGAGGCTTTCAAAAAGGACTTCCTCGCGGAAACCTTTGAGCAGCGGTTCCTCTCGACGGAAAGGGTTTTGGGTGTCATGAACCTGAGCTTCAGCGAACGGAGAATCGAGCGGGACGGGCAATATTACGACGCCGATTTGCGGCAAATGAGAGTCTTTGTGTTCTCGTATTACACGAATTTGGTCAACGAGCTTTCGCGGCAGGGCATGGACGTATGGAACGCTCCCGACGCGGACGGCGGGTATGAATGTGATTTCGAGATTGTCGAATGCGACTATGTCACGTCGGGGGCGGGCGACGCGCACAGAGCGGACTCCTCCGGTCTGTTACGGCGCGACGAAAAAAACGCGCGGCTTTTTGACGCGCTTTTGGAAGCCGCACAACCCGCGTACCTGACAAAAGACAAAGGATACCTCGTCGTCATTGACCCCTACGTCAGGTACAATTACAGTCCGTTTGCGTACTTCGGCTCGATTGAATTGGTCGTGCCGCCGGAATACGCCCACATCGCGCGGGAACTCTTGCAAATAACGGTTACCCCGGATGAATACGGCGAACCGCCTTACGACGATTATTACGGGGATAAACAAGCGTAAACGACAACCTACCGCGCCGCTCGAGCGGCGCGGTAGGTTTGTTTTATCGGTACATTAAATCGGCGCCGACAAGAACCGCTTGTATTCCTTGGAATCCTGGCATCTTGTAAGACCCGTTTGTTCCGTTATGAAGCCCTGCCTCGTGAGCCGCGCGAGGTCTTGGTCAAGCGAGAACATACCCTTGGATTTACCCGTGGTAATTACCGACGGAATCTGGAAGATTTTGTTTTCGCGAATCATCGAGCTGATTGCGTCCGTGCAGGACATG
>JAIRWE010000100.1 GCA_031253365.1 Oscillospiraceae bacterium
TATACCATCAATCAAGTACGCTTTTTAAAATGTTTTTGCCTTTATGGGTCATATGTATTGACAACGCAAACAATAATATCTCCGTGCTTTCACCGCCTGTTGACATTGTACCATTTTCCGCGCTGTTTGTCAACAGCGGTTTTGAAACTTCCCCCGCCGAAAATTGGCGCGACCATAAAATCTTTGACGGATTTTACAGTCGTGCCGACGTGTCAGTGGTTGATGTTTTAGTCCCCTCCCGTCGTTCCCGCAGAATTGATTTCTGATTGCTCCGTGCCGTCAAGACGCATTTTTCGCAGGCTTTCTCTTTGTCTGTACTCGGTTTTGTTGTCGGCGCGATAATAAATCCAATCGCCGATAATAAATGTTTGACTGCAATCGGATAATACCGTCTGCTTTGCGCCTTCTTTGTTTATTCTGCACAAGTCGCCGCCCCACACGTCGGGTACGCTTTGCGTAAAATAAAGCCAATCTTCGGAAACATTATTCGGGTAAAGCATACTGTTTTCATCTTCATATATAATATTTTTGCCCGTGCCGTCCGTTTTCATTTTATAAATTTTGCTGTATTTGATTCCGTCTTCGTGTTGGCTCCCGTGTGAGAAATATACCCAATCACCGTCAACCAATAACCTCGAAACATAACCGCTGTTCTCGTCGATTAAGGTGTTTTCGCCGCCGTCAAGACGCATTTTGTAAATATTACCGCCGCTCATATAATAAATCCGGTCGTTTACAATATTGATTCCTTCGCTGTCAATCTCGTTAAGGCGGGTGTGTTCGGTTCCGTCGGTCATTATTCTGTAAACGGAGGTACTGCGGTCGTATTCGCGGTCGTCATACCCGGTTACCGCGTATCTGTTGTAATAGACCCAATCCCCGACGACCGTAACATTTTCAAAAAAGGCGGCTGTTTCTTCATACAAAAGGGTTTCGCCTGTTCCGTCGGCGCGAATCTTGTACAACGAACAACCCGGCGGAATACCTTCGGCGTCGGTGTTGTACACCGTAAAATAAACATAGTCGCCGACCGCGTTTATATAACGGGCGTCAAGGTCGCTGATTTTGACTTCGCCCGCTCCGTCTTCGCGGATTTTGTACAGACCCGCGTTTTCCGACCACACGCCTGTCTTGTTATAATAAATCCAACCATCGTTATAAGCCGCTAACGCTTGGTTCATTATATTAGCCGGAGTATTCCCGCGGATATTGATTTTCGTGTAATCAACCGGGTCTGTCGTCGCGCCGCCGGGGTCGGAAATTACGTTGTCCCACCGCATAAACAACAGTCCGGAGCCGATGACAATCGCGATGCAAGCCGCTACCGCAATCATAGGTTGCCAATTTTGCCGATTATTTTTATTTTCTTCGTTTCGTGAATCTGCCGCTGATTTAATAAGGTCGTCGTTGACGCGACCTATTGAGTTAATAATGTGTTCCGGTTTCATACCGAGAATCCTCCTTTTTCTAAATGAGTTCTTAGCCCGAGCCGAACGCGGCGCAACATACTTTTGACTTTGCTTACGCTCATATTGTGTTTGGCTGATATGTCCTTTATCGAATCCATAAAGTAGTATCTGCAAAGGAACACGTCGCGCATATCTTTCGATACGGTAAACAAATATGAGTTAATCAAATCGTCAAGCAGTTTCGTTTCGACTTCCAACGCGGGATTATTATTGGCGGGGACACACTCCTCTATTTCCGTTAAAGACAGCGCGTATTGCGAAGCCGCGCGTTTTTGGCGGTTTCGTTTTCTGTAAGCGTCTATTGACAGCTCACGGGTTATTTTGCCCAAATACGTCGATAACTCGTTCGGCTTATGCGTCGGCATGGAATTCCACGCTTTCAAAAATGTGTCGTTTACACTTTCTTCGCTGTCTTCATTGTCGGCAAGGATATTGTAAGCGATTTTGGTAAGGTACTTGCCGAACTTGATTTCGGTTTCTTTTATTGCGGTTTCGTCGCGTTGCCAGTATAAACTGACAATGGTCGCGTCGGTCATGATGACTTACCTCCTTGTTGTGTTTTTGAAGCCTTCACACATATACCCGATAAAAATTCAATTCGGTTGCATCGGTAAAAAAAAATTCAGCGACTGTTTCCGGCAGTGAAAACAGTCGCTTTTCAATCGTTGCTTGCGTAAAACGGGCGAAGCCCGTTCTCGGTTTAACCGACTATAACTCAATTTTCCCGTAAAGCGAGGCGCTTTTCTCAATGTCGGCCGTATCTTGCGAAATTTCAACCGGGGCGCTCGGCGTCCGCTTGTATTCCCTTTCAAACGAAGTGGAAAATCCGCTCGATTGCTTGTACGATTTACCGGCAACCGAACCTTTGCCGCCCCTGGCTCTTTTTTCGCCGGGTTGCCCCGCGGCGCGCCTTCTCGGCATTTCGGTGGAAATAACGACCTTCCTGTACGGTTCGTCGCCGACGGAATTGCTGTAAACGCCGTCTATTTCCGAAACCTTGCTGTGAATAATTCTGCGCTCATACGGGTTCATGGGTTCAAGTGTAATTCTCCTCCCTTGTTTAATCACTTTATTGGAGGTGCGAATTGCCAAGGATTCAAGCGTTTCCAGACGTTTTTCCCTGTAACCGTTACAATCGATGGTCAAACGGGAGTGATCGCCGCCGCTCCTGTTATTCGCCAAAATAGCGAGATATTGCAGGCTGTCTAGGGTTTCGCCGCGTCTGCCGATGATTATGCCCAAATCACCGCCCGTTATATCCATAACGGCGGCGTCTTCGGTTGATTTTACTTTAATGGAAAAGCCTTTCGCGCCCAAATTGTTCAGCACGTTTTCAACATACCCGATGACATACTTGAATTTTTCCGTTTCGTCCTCGCTTAAAGGCTTCGCCGCGTCCGCCTGTTTGACAGGTTTTTGCGAGGGCTTTTCGGCGACGGAACCCGCGCCGGATTCGTCATAAGACACCCTTACGCGGTACTCGCCCTTGGTGCCGAACAACTTTTTAACGGGCTGCTCGATTATCTCAAAATTGATGTTGAGTTCGTCAACCCCGAACTCCGCCGCCGTCGCCGCCGCCATTTCCCTCGCCTCGTCGAGTGTTTTCGCGTTAAATATTTTTTCCATATTGAACCCTTTCCAAAATTTATTCGGGCGTTCTCTGAAAGCCGTCGGAAAACAGAAACCTATTCAGATTTATCGGTCGGAGAATCGCCCGTTTCCCCATACTTTTCCATATCGGCTTTGCGCGCCTCTTCCAGCTTTTTGCGGTAATATTCCTTGCGTTCGCTTGACGACATATCGGATATGCGTCCGGAACGCTTTTCCCCGTCAATCACAACCACACTTTTGGCTTCATACCCGGCGTTCCTTTTTTCAAGTGTGGCGACCGCTTCCGCTTTCAGCTTTTCGGGCGGCCAGATTTTGAAAATCAACAAACTTTGCGCTATGCCCAGAACATACGAAACAGACCAGTAAAACCCCACGCCCGCCGGAAACTGAAACGCGATAAACAGTGAAAACAAAGGCATGATATAGAACATTATCTTCATCGTACCCATTTGTTGCGCCGCCTCCGGCGAAGTCCTCTTTTGAATGTACAGCGTGAGGAACGTCTGGATTATCGAAAGCAAAAACGACACGACGGGAATCAATATAATCGGAGCCAAAGTCACCGTGGGTACTTCACTGAAATTGATGCCCCAAAAGTCTATCCTTTCGTCCAGCAACCGCAGCCTTTCGAGAACGCCTTCCTTGTTTTTTAACCTATCCTCGAAAATTTCCCTGTTGTTTCTATAAACGCCGATTGCCCTGATTTCCCCCTGAAGCGCGGCATACCCCCGTTCAAACGCGCTGAACTGACTTTTCGCGCCGCTGTCGTCTTCCTTTAAATTATTTTTTTTCAGATACTCGTCTTTTTCAATTTCCAACGCGATTTCCTTGACTTGCTGTATACTGCCTTTTTCCACGTCCTCGAAACGCTCAAAATAAGTCATCGGCTTGTACACGACGTCAAGAACCCCGAAAAGGATTACAAGCGTGAGAATTATGGGCAGACAACCGCCCATCGGGTTATATCCCTCTTTTTGGAGGTTCGCGGTTTCTTCGGCTAATTTTTGCCTGTTGTTGCGATATTTGGTTTGAATCTCCTTCAATTTCGGCGCGAAAAGCTGTGTCACAGCCATGTTTTTCTGTTGCTTTAACGCAAGCGGGAACATCGCCGCCCTTATTATCACCGTGAATATCACAATCGCCGCGCCGATGTTCTTCGTGACGAGATAACACGCCCACATGACATAGCCCAAAGGCGTACCGAAAATGCTGTATATAAAATTCATCCGCTATACTCCGTTGTCTGTTATTTTTCGGGAACCTCGTCCGCTCCGCCGGCGGCGAAAGGATGACAGCGCAAAATCCTCATAAACGCCAAACAGCCGCCCTTAACCGCGCCAAACCGCGCTATCGCGGTTAAGGCGTATTGGGAGCAGCTTGGCGTATACCGACAGGACGCCGGCAATATTCTTGACAAAGTCATTCTGTACAGTTTGATTAAGCCAATAAACAGATATTTCATAAAATCCACACAGCAACCCGATTTATCGAAAGCGCGATTATCCGAGCTTATCCATGAAATTTTTCATCAATACGTAAATCTGCGTAGATTTAAGGTGCGGCGTTTTCCCCCTCGCCACAAAAACGAAATCGTAACGCTTGTCTGTCTTTGACCTCAACTCCGTTTCCGCATGGCGGAACGCCTCTCTGATTACGCGCTTGGCGCGGTTGCGCTTAACCGCGTTGCCCACCTTTTTGCTCGCGACAATGCCGAGCCTGTTCACACGCCTTTTATTCGCGAAATAGTAACACACGAACGCGTATGTCACAAAATTCGCTCCTTTTCTGAATAAAAACTGAAACTCCCCGTTTTTTTTGACGCTCACGTACCTTTTCGTATGACAATCCATGAAACTCTTAATAAGACAGCGTTTTCCTGCCTTTTGCCCTTCTCTCGGAAAGTATCTTGCGCCCGCTTCTTGTGGACATCCTTTTTCTGAAGCCGTGCTCTTTCTTTCTCTGCCGTTTTTTCGGCTGATAAGTCCTCTTCATTTTTCGCCCCCCTCTTTATCGGCAACCCTCGAAAAAACCCCCGCGATTGACCGCCGTGTATATTATATACGGTTTCTCAAGAAATGTCAAGTGTCTTCAAGGAATATGTGACGGCACTTTTTCATGTCGACGCTCCCCCCGCGTAAAAACTCCACGCCTTCTGACCTTAAAAGCGCCTCCTGCCTGCCCTTCCCCCCGAACACGTAGGCTTCGGCAAGCCGCCCGTCATTATGAACGACTCTGTGACAGGGCGCGTTTTCGGGTGAAACATTGCCGTGAAGTATACTGCCCGCCGCGCGGTAAGCGTTCGGACTCCCCGCGCGAACGGCGACCTGCGAATAAGAAACGACCCTTCCCTCGGGAACGGCGTTCACAGCTTTAAAGACTTTTTCCGCAAAACTTTCGTCACACATAAATCAACCTATTTTGAAACGCAACCGAAAGACCGCCCGAAATTTCGCGAAACCGACACCGACGCAACTCCAAAACGCTTCATGCAAAGATTTCAGAGTTGCGCCGATATGACGAAAAGCAACATCGCAAATTCAACCAAAGACTTCTAAAACCGCGTCATTATGAGAACAAATCCATTATTTTCAGGAAAATCGAAAGGTTTCCGTCGAAGCTGACGGCACCGGATTTAACCGCGGCAATCACATCGTACTTGCCGAGCGCGAGCTTCGTAAGCTCCTTCTCGGAAATATTAAGACTCCCGTTGTTATTGTTGTAGAAATAACGCTCAATTTCAGGCTCCCCGTTTTTCACCGCAATATAAAACGAGTCCAAACCTTCCGCATAAACTTGAATAGCGACTTCTCCGCTGACTTTTTTAGCTTTTGCTTTATTGATACTTTTCCACAGCGCGGTTTTGATTTTGTCCGTGGAATCAATGACGACTTCGGCTTTTCTGCGCCCCCCCCTGACGGGAACCGCTTTAAGAACTGCCGCGCCCCTTTTCCCGACTGCTTTCGCGGTTGCCTTAACCGTTTTGGCGGCAATCGTTTTTTTGGCGGAGGGTTCCTTGACGACCGCTTTGGAAGCGGCTTTTTTCAGCGCCTGTTTTTTAACCGCCGCAGATTTAACCTCAACCTTTTTTTGTTCCTTGCGCGCGAACGTCTTTTTGGACGCCGCGTCCGCCAAAACCGCGACCGCCTTCGCCGCCGGAGCCTTCTTCTCCGCTTTGCTTGCGGAAATTTTGGGCTTGGCTGTTCCTTCCGACTTGATAATTTTCTTTTCTTCCGCCATTTTAAAGTTTCCTTTCAAACATTTAAAATTTTTCAAATGGCAACCCATACACCACTACCACCGATTATATTAGCATATATCCGAAATAATTTCAATCTAATTATCAAAAAGAAAACGCAAATAACAAAAAATTCATAAAAATTGTATATCATAACAAAAATAAAAACCCGCAAATTAGACATTATGCACAACACAACGACTTCTCAAAAAACCGCGCTTTTGAGAAAAACCAATCATTTTGAGTTTCTCTACACAAATATCAGCGTTTTCGGAGTTTTGGTCAAATTGATACAGCCGTTTTTCGTCACCACCGCCATATCCTCAATTCTGACCCCGAACTTATGCGGGATATAAACCCCCGGCTCAATCGTGAAAACCATTCCCTCTTTGAGCGTGGAATCCGATTTCGCCGAAAGCGTAGGCGCCTCATGAATTTCCAGTCCCACCCCGTGTCCCAAACCGTGTCCGAAAAAACTTTCGTATCCCCACGCCTGCAACGTGGAACGCGCCACGTTATCGAGAAGTTTCCCCGTGACGTCGGCGCGAACCGCCTTCAAAGCGTCGGAATTCGCCGACCATACCGCGTCGTAAACCCGCTTCATGGTTTCGTTGGGTCTGCCTATTACGACGGTCCTCGTCATATCGGAGTTATAACCGTCCACCACCGCGCCGAAGTCTATTATCAAAAACTCGCCGGTTTCCAGCGGCTTGTCCGTAGGCTGCGCGTGAGGAACGGCGGAATTTTTCCCCGACGCGGCAATCGTCGGGAAAGCCTCGCCGTCCGCCCCCAAATCAAGCATATAGTAATTCAGAACGGCGGCTACCTGCTTTTCGGTAATTCCCGCCTTCAGCTTTGTCAACAGCTTTTCAAAGGCGCGTTCGGCAAGTCTTTGCGCCGTTTCGATTTTCTTCAATTCCGAGTCGCTTTTAATCATTCGTTTTTTGGTGATTATATCCGAAAACCACGCCGTCGAATCGAATTCCAACTGCGGGAACATTTTTTTATATTTTTCAAGCTCCGCGAGCGTCATCGTGCGGTTTTCAACCGAAACGGTCTCAATCCTGTGTTTAATGAAGATATATTCAAGCTGTTCTTTCAGTTCGTTAAGCAAAACAACCTTGAAATTTTTGACGGTTTCGGCGGCTTTCTCGTAATAACGGGAATCCGTCAAAAAATAATTTCTGTCTTTCGTAATAACCGCCACGCCGGCGGACGATTTAAACCCCGTCACGTAACGGCGATTGGCTTCCGAGGTTATCAAAGCCGCCTGATTGGTGTCAAGCAGCGACCCGTTGATAATTTCTTCCATGTCGTTCCTCCGTTGCGTCGGTATCACCGCTCGGTTTTATCGATTGTTCCCGCTATTTCACTTAAAGCCGTCAGCGCCAACAAATAACCGTGTTTCCCGAAACCCGCGATAACCCCTTCGCACACGGGCGCGATTACGGAACGGGCGCGAAATTCCTCCCTCGCGTGGACGTTGGACAAATGCGTTTCCACAACGGGAATTTTGATTGAAGATATCGCGTCGCGTATGGCGTAACTGTAATGGGTATAAGCCCCCGCGTTGAGAATTACCCCGTCGGCGTTTAACGCCGCTTCATGAAGTCTGTCGATTATTTCCCCCTCGCAGTTATGCTGGAAGAACTCACATTCCAATCCCAAATCGGCGGCTTTATCGCGTATTTCGTCGTTTATGCCGTCAAGCGTGTCGTAACCGTAAACTTCAGGTTCGCGCTTACCGAGAAGGTTCAAATTCGCGCCGTTGATAACATAGATTTTCACGATAACCCCCAATAATACTTCGCCATGACGGCGCAATCCTCCGCTTGCGTCCCCTGCGATTCGCAAACGACGCTCGGGTTCAGACCGCGTTTGAATATTTCTGCCATAAGCGGCTCATAATCCGGTCCGAAATTCTCCCGCGCGTCCTCGTCGAACGTAAGATGCTTTTTTTCGCCGCCCGCCGTGTACCGTATCTTACTGAAATGTATATGCAAACGCCTAAGCCGTTCAAAACCCAATTTTTTTTCGACGGCGTCAAACACCGCCGCGTAATTCGCGGCGCTTCTTATGCCGCCGTGAGTGCGCGCGTTCAAATGCCCGAAATCCACGCAGGGAATCATTCTTTCGTCGAACGCGCACAGTTCCAGCACTTCTTCCGTCGTGCCGAGCTGATTGATTTTCCCCATGGTTTCGGGACAGATTATGACGTCCTCCAATCCGTGCGCGTCCAACGCGGCGCGCGCTCCCCTGAACGTGTCAAGGGCAAGGTTAAGCGCCTCACCCCTGCTCATTTTGGAACACGAGCCGGAATGAACGACGATTTTTTCCGCCTTTATTCTCTTTGCCGCCCGCGCCGTTTCAAGGATATAACCTACGCTTTTTTCCCTTATTGACGCATTTTCGCTTGAAACGGATATGTAATACGGCGCGTGGACGGACAGATAAATGTTATGCTTTTCGGACAACGCCGGCAGCAGATTATACGTATTATCCGAAATGGAAATTCCCCTGCCGCATTCGATTTCAAAACCGTTCAGCCCGAACCCGGCGAGGTATTCGGGAAGCCCTTCCGGGAATTTGCGGTTTCCGTAACTGTCGGGTTTCCCTCCCGGCGCGAATGTTACAGGCATTATTTTTTCTCCGATTTTGAAAAATCACGCTTAAACACGACGCTTTCAATTTTCCGCTTGAGGCGAAACGACGGCTTGCTTTCCAAATAAAACGGCTCCACTAAAATCGTTTTTATCCCGTATAAATTCCCGCCCGCCACATCGGTAAAAATCTGGTCGCCGACAAGCGCGACGCGAGACTTCGGCAGTTGCAGCAGCCTTACTCCCTTGCGAAGCCCGAACGGCAAGGGCTTACAGCCGAACGCCACGAACGCGACACCCAGTTCCTCGGCGAGGGGCTTCACGCGCTTTTCGGTATTGTTTGAAACAACCGCCATCCTCACGCCGAGTCCGCGCATTTCCGACAGCCATTCAAAAACGCCGCGCTCCGCCGCCGGGCTGTCATGCATCGAAAGGGTGTTGTCAAGGTCGAGAAGCAAGCCTTCTATCGCGTACTTATGAAGCAAATCTTTGTCAATTCGCAAAACGCTTTCCAGCCATACGGTCGGTTTAAACAGCATAGGCGGTCTCCGAAGGTTGCCGCAAATCAAATAAGCGGACAAAAGTCCGCTTAGAGTCTGCTCAGTATCTCTGTTTTGAGTGAATATGCGGGAAATTTTCGCCGGACAGGGCAATTTTAACGGTAACATCATTGATATTCGGGAAAAAATCGACGGAGCATGGCGGAAAATTCCGCAAAACCGCCGCGAACGGGATACTGAACAGGCTCTCACGCTTGCCTATTTGAATTTACGCTTACGAGCGGCTTCTGACTTTTTCTTCCGCTTTACGGAGGGCTTCTCGTAATGTTCCCTCTTGCGAACCTCGGCAAGAACGCCATCCCTGGCGCACGAACGCTTAAAGCGTTTCAGCGCGGTTTCCAACGACTCGTTTTTCCCAAGACGAACTTCCGCCATTCATTTCCCTCCCTTTGCCTGACAGCACAGGATTAACGCCACCACATTCAACGTCAACGATTATACACCAAAATAATCCGCCTGTCAAGCGTTTGTTTTTATTTTGTTTTAATTTCACGAAAATCTTTCCGCGTAATTGTGAAAAATACAATTACGATATATAATTTAGGTAAATAAATAGCTGCGTTTTTGTACATATTATATAAAAATCATTTCGCCGCATTTTTTACGGCTTTTTCCGAAAACACGACGGCGTTAATTTTTCTTTAATATGTCTTACCGAGTTAAAACCTCGCTTCTTATTTTTCGGCGGCGTTATTTTCGGGTTTTTGACGCTGTTTTTTACGGAAAATAACGTCATCAACCGACGATGTACAGAAAAAAAGCGGCGAATTCAGCCTGACCGTAAATAAAACGGAATAACTGTTCAAGACGGTTATTTTTAACGCGGTAAACAGTCTGACGGCATTATTTCAAACACGGTTATTCCGATTTCACTTCGTCGTATTTTTCAAATTCCGAAATGTGCGTATCCCATAAGCACAGGGGAAAATATCATATCAGTAACGGCTTTTTTCGGATTTTTAATTAAAATACGATGTCATTTACAATCCTAACCACGTTTTCAGAGTATTTTTAA
>JAIRWE010000190.1 GCA_031253365.1 Oscillospiraceae bacterium
CGAGCCTATTGACGACAGCACCAACGCCGCTCGTTGCATCGGCGTCATTTCTTTTGCTTCAGCCACTGACCAAGCCCCCTTTTTACCGGTTTAAGCGGTTCCCTCGCGCTTTGCCCGTCACTCGTCGCTTCTCAGCCATGTTCTGATAAGTTGGGCGACGATTTCGGGATTAGAACGCGAAAACTCCCTTATTTCACGTTTGAGAACCACGTCTTTGGTCTCCGATTCCTCAAGCAGACTGGGCAGTTCAAATCCCTCCGGCTCCGCGGCGGGCTGCAATTCCTCCCGCGTGAAGCCTTGGCTCGCCCCGCTTATGACCGGGGGAGCGCCCCTGTAACTGACCTGACGCTTTTTCTTGGAACCGGACGTCATTATCGCCAAAGTGAACAAAACAATCAAGAGCGCGCCCAAACATATTATAATGTAAATCAGCAGATTCCGTGTCGAATCCCCTCCCGCCCCCGGACCGCCCATACCCGGCGACGCCTGAGGCGGAAACGGCATGGCCGCGAACGAAACATTCGCGGGAATCGTGCCGAGCGAGTTGGCTATCAATTCCGTCCACAACTGAACGTCGGCGGGCGGCAAAGCCGTGCTGTTGACCACGACCGCCGCCGAAACATCGACCACGCGCATACCGTTCTCGGTAAACTGCTCTATCTTTTGATTGATTTCATAGTTTATTTCCCTGTTCCAATCCGTGTAAAAATCGTTACCCGCCGCGATTTGATAAACGGTCGGATAATCGGGAGCCGCTATATCCGCGTTCGGGAACGTGCCTACGGTGGCGCCTTCGTCCAGCAACCCCCCGGCCGCGTACTTCTCGACAATATTGCGTACAATTCCCCCGTCCAGCCCGACTATCGGCGTGTACGTTTTTTCCTCCGTAACCTTGTCGCTGTAATCAATCTTGACGTTCACCGCCAAATTATAATCTGAGAAGATGCCTTTGAGCAGCCCGTCAAGGTTCACTTTGAAAGACTCCGTCACCAGTTCGGTATATCCGTGTTCAATCGCGTACATCTGCTGTTTCAGCTGCAAATTGTCGCCGCTGTCGTTCATGTCGCTGTAAGCCAGCGTGATGCCGTTCCCGTCGGCGATTGTTATGTTCTCTTGTTTAAGTTCCGGGACCGCCGTCCGCACGATGTTGTATATACCGTTAATCTGCTTGGCGTCGAGCGTTTTACCGGTCTTCAAATTCAGTTTCACCGACGCGCTGGATTCTTTCTTGTTCTCCGTAAGCACATAGCCCGGCGTGTCCGGAATGTTCAGTATCACCATGGCGCTTTCCACTTCGGGAATGGTGCCGAGCTGCGCCATCAACCAGCTTTGAAGCTGCAGTTTATCCGCCATCCTCTTTTCCGTTTCGGTGGAGAACATACCCACCGAAGTGTTCCACACGTCGTTGTTGAAATTCGACGAGCGGGGGTATCCCTGCAAACTGAGCTGCCAGCGCAAATCCCCCTCCGTATTGGCGGGAACCAATATCTCGTTGCTTGAGCTTATTCTCGTGTCGGCGTGTCCCAACCCCGACAGCACGGCGGCGACCTCGTTCGCCTCGGCTAAACTTGACGCCCTGTAAAGCACGGTATAACCGGACCTGTTGAGAATGACGGTGAGAATTATCGCGGACACGACAACAACGCCGGCTACGGCAAGAATTACTATTCTCGTCTTTCCGGCGATTCCGGACCATTTTTCCTTTAATGGACCGAATATTTTCCCGAGGGTTTCCTTAATCTTTTCCATAAACGGCTGTCCTATATGCTCATCCTTATAATTTCACTGTACGCGTCCGAAACCGTGGTCCTTATATTGACGAACAACTCCGTCGCTATTACGGCCTTTTCCAGGTTAAGCTGAATTTGCTCGATATCGTCGGCTTCGCCGAGCATAAGCCGTATCATATCCTCGCTTTTTTGACGGTTTGTTTCCACCGCGTCGTTGAAAATACCGTTGAAAACGTCCAAAAACGTCGGCTGTCTGACGACGTTTTCTTCGGCGGCGTTTTTCGCCAAGACGCTCTCCCACTCCGCTATGGGGGTAATAATCGGGGTTAAAGGCGTAATATTCATAAAAAACCTCCAATGGCGGCTACTTGCCCATCGAAAGCGCCCTTTGCGCCATGGACACCAGTGTTTCATACACCGCGTAATTGTTCTCATACGAGTGGGAAGCCGCCATTGAGTCCATTTCTTCCTCAGCGACGTCCACATTCGGCAAATAATAATATCCGTCCTCGTCCGCGTGGGGGTGAGACGGGTCGTAAACAGGCGTAAGGGGAGTTTGGTCGTCTTTTACGACGGCAGTAACCAACACCCCCCGATATTTTATCTCGCGGCGCTCCGCAAGCGTTTTATTGAGAATTTCGCCGAAACTGTGCTTCCTCGTGTCAAAATTTTTGAAACTTCTCGCCTCGTTAAAAAGGGTCACCTGCCTTACGTAAGGTCCGCCGTCTTCGGTCATGGTCGTGGTCGCGTTGGCGACATTTTGCGCTATGACCTCCATGCGCAACCTTTGCGCCGTCATCCCCGAAACCGGAATGTTAAGATAACCTAAAAATCCCATAATTCACATCTCCCGAAAACAACACAGCCCCGAACCCCGTACACGCCTTCCGCCTTAACCGAACGCTCCTCGCCTTAACTTCCTCCGGCACGCCCTCCGCCTTGACCGAACGCTCCTCGCCTTAACTTCCTCCGGCGCGCCCTCCGCCTCGGCTAATTCTTTCGCATCGCGGCTCTCATCATCCTAAACTCGGCGTCTATCTGGTTTATGACCGCTTCCTGCCTTAACGCGTTGGATTTAAGCATGGCCGCCTGAACCTCGTAATCGACGTTGTTCCCGTCCGGCTGACCTTTCGTGTCCTCGTCCACAAAAAGGTGTTGCTTTAAGTGAAGTTCCTTCTTGTACCTCGCGTTTTGGCTGAGCCTGTCCCTCAACACACCCGAAAAGGTGAGATATTTGCTTTTATACCCAGGGGTGTCGATATTCGCTATATTCTGCGCGACGACGTTTTTTTGCCGATTTATGTAGTCAAGCCCCTGCTCCATAATCCTGAAAGACGTGGTATTGAACAACCCTGCCATATATCCCGCCCCTTTCCGCTGAAAAGCCGCCCGGAAATTCACATTTTGCTAATTATATCATAAAACTTTTGAAATTTCAACACCTTTTTTACTGTTTTTTCAAAAATTTCGGTTGCTTTTCAGTTTTTCCCTTATTTTGCGCTCTCTCACAAACGCGGCTTCCCTGAACACGTAGGGCTTTTCGGGGGGCAGGCTGTCGAACCGCTTTTTCGCGAGGTTCACGGCCCGCGTAAGCGCGAGCGCGCCGCCGAAATCGGCGGGTATAACCGCGACGCTCCGCTTCCTGAACCCGTTTTCCTCATAGAGCCATTCATCGAATTTAAGCGTCCCGTCCGCGAAATAGTAGCCCAGACGCCTCGAATTTCCCACATACTCGCGGATTGCGGCGTTTTTCGCTTTTACCAGAACCCTGCCCCGTCCGCGCTTTCGGGCTCTCTTCCCCGCGATTTCAACCGACCGCAACTCGCTCAGGGGAACTATCACCAACCGCCTGTTCACGGTTTTTTCCCCCATCACGGTAAAGCTCCCCGCGTATACGCTGATTATTATGTCCCTCATCCCGATTTCGAGATACGTATACCGCGCCCGCGCGGCGACAACGCGCTCGGTTATTTCCATCAAGAGCCTGACGGCGAGCGAAACCGCGAACAACACGCCGCAAACGGCGGCGACCGCGGGGAAAAGCAGCCCGCCCTGCATAAAATTTCTGAAACTCAGCAACAGGCACACGGAAAAGAGAACCACGGCAAGGAAGACGGGGGGAACCGCAAACTCGATGAAGTTCCTCAGATTTTTCCTGTACCTGTTCGTATCGCAGTGAAAATACCGCTTCATGTAAGGGAACCCCCTTTTTTCGCCGCCCGTCGCGGGTAATCCCGAAACATATTATACAGCATTATCCGCGCCTTGTACAGCCCCGAAAACGAAAAATTTCAACACCGTAAAAAATTTATAAAATTTATTCACCTAATACTTGATTTATTGTGTTATCTGTTGTATAATTGTCCCAGTCGGCTTTTGAATATAGGAGTGTAAGATTGTGCAGAATAAGGAAAAAATCAGAAAAATTGAAGTGTTTTCGACGAAAAACGAGCGTATTCTCGAATGTTACAAAAATTATTCGTTTCCCGTAAAATACGTAGACAATCATCCCGTTGACGACAAACTGATTATAAAAGGGAAAAACTTTCCGGTTTTGAGTATGAACACGCTTGTCGACGTCATTATCACCACGTTTAACGGAAGCAGGATAAAATTTTCCTGCCGCGTTGATTTTTCCGGCAGTTTTCAGCTGAACGTCACGCTTCGCCCCGAAAGGGCGCTGGAGCTTGAAGACAAGCGGCGTTACTATAAAATCAAGACGGAAATTAACTGCCGGATTCAAGACCTGACTCGCGGCGAGGAAGTTACCGCCTATAACCCGAATTTATACGGGAGAATACAGGACATCAATATCGGGGGCATATTCATAGTCGTGGACGGCGAAGCGGAATACGCCGTCGGCGATATAATCGGGTTTACCACCGTCTTAGGCGACAACCGGCTCGAAACGACGGCGAAGGTGCTTCGCGTCCAGCGCGCGCCCGAAGGGGAAATAAGCGGCTACGGTTGCTCTTTCGTGAAAATCTCCTCCGGTCAGGAAGAAATGATTTCCAGCTACATCAACTACTTACAGATAGAGGAACGGCGTCTTGACCGCGAGAGGGAGCTTCTCGAACGCGAGTAGCGCGGCTCTTCGCGCCGCGATTCACCCGTACATATATTTCAAAGGAGAAAAGGCAATGAAATCCAAAATGAATTTAAAATTTTTGTTGAGGGCGGCGATGACTGCCTTTATCGCGGTTCCCGTGATACTGGTATCGGTGGTGGGGTTCCTTTCCGTTTCATCGTTTTCGTCAAAGTTCACGGCAGACAAAGCCGGAAGCTCGGCGAGTTCGCAGGTTTCGGGGGTTTCGGCGCTCGTCGGCGAATACGTCAATACGCTGTCCGCCGTTTCCGCGCTCGAAGCGGTTAAGCGCACCGCGGACGGCTACTCTTCCGCCGACGTCGAAGAGGCGACGGCGTATATATCCGCATACGCCGAAAACGGGTACAACATCCTCGACATAATCGTCACCGACAAAGAAGGGAACGTTAAAATCAGCAGCGCGGGCGTGTTCAACAACACGTCGGACAAGTTCTTCGATGCCGACACCTTGAAGTCTTCAGACTCGCCCGTCGTTTCCGATATATTCAAGGGCAACAGCGAATACAAAAAAGATGTTTTTTTCTGCTCGAAACCCATTGACGACGGCGGCTTAATCCTGGGATATACAGTGCTTGTCGCGGACGTCAAAGGCATAGACGACTACCTTTCCGGCACCGACGTCATGGGCGGAAAGGGTACGCTCGTCATTTTTGACGACAAGGGCAACACCGCCAATACAGGCGATTTGCCGGGCGCGGCGAAAAGCAGGGTGACAATTTATAAGGACAAGCAGTTGTCCTTCGCCCAAGACGACAACTACGAAAGGTTTGAATCCGGCGGTAATTTCGGGAGCTGCGGCTATATTGACGGAACGAAATGGAAATGGCTCGGGATTTATCCGTCGTCCGCCGCCTCCGCGTTCACGTTGCAGGTACTCGTCATCGTTTTCACGGTAACCGCCGCCGTATGCCTTTTGAACGTGATTATCATGATTCTCTCCACGAGGAGCCTTACGTACCCGCTGAGGAAAATGATTGAAAAAATGCGCGTTATCAAGGAGGGCGACCTGACCGAACGCTTTGAAACCACGGGCAGGAGCGAGTTCGTGCGTATGGCTGAAACCTTTAACGTAATGCTTGACGAGGTTATGCTCAGCGAGGGGCTGCACCGGACTATTTCCGATATTTCCGACAATATGCTTTTCGAGTGGGATTTTACCAAGGAAATCATGTATATTTCCGAGAACTTCAAGAACACGTTTGACATCACCGCGTCCAAAGCCAAGCTCCTCAACGGGAAATTCCTCGATTCCCAAATGGACGGGGAAAACTCTGAAAAATACAGGCGCGATATAAATCGTCTGCTCCAGAAAAAAGACACGATAGGCAGCGAATACGAGATTATGACCAAGAGCGGCAAAAATATGTGGATTTCCCTTCGCGCTCACTGCGTCACCGACCGTTTGGGCGAGCTTATAAGGGTGTTGGGCGTCATAACCAATATAGACAACGAGAAGAAGCTCAACCTTCAATTAGCGGAAAAAGCGAGTTACGACTTCCTCTCGGGTCTTTACAACCGCAGCACCTTCGAGAGGGAGCTTGACGCCGAATTGGGGCGTTCCGCCAACAAAAAGTTAGCCATACTGTTTATAGACATAGACGACTTTAAGTTTATCAACGACCGTTTCAACCACACCATCGGCGACGAAGCTATAAAATTCGTTTCCGAAAAACTGAAGAAAAGGGTTGAGCAGAGCGGCTTCGCGGGGCGGTTCGGCGGCGACGAATTTGTTCTGTGCATCAATCAGCAGGGTGTGATTGAGGATATAGAACAGGTCAGCATGGACATCATCGACGAGCTGTACGACGGCTATTACAGCGATATGGCGGGGACGCAGATGAACGTTCGCGTAAGCATAGGGATAGCTTTGTGTCCCGACCACAGTTCAAACGGGAAGACGTTGGTCGCCCAAGCGGACGAGGCGATGTACTTCGTCAAGAAAAACGGCAAATCAAACTATCACTATTTCGACCCGGAGGATTCAAACATTATAGATATGATGCACCACGTTTAGTCGGGCGACAGTCGGGTTCACCGCCGGCTGAAATCGCCGCAAAGGAAAAAAATGAGCAAGATTATTACAATTACCAACCAAAAGGGGGGCGTAGGCAAAACGACCGTATGCGCCTCGCTTTGCGGTTGTTTTTCCATGATGGGCAAGTCCGTTCTCGCGATTGACCTTGACCCGCAGGGGAATCTCTCTTTCAGTTTGGGGGCGGACGTGACTTCGGGCAACTACACCATGTACAACGCGCTCAAGCACGAAGTCGGGATTTACGACATCATCCAGCACACCGAAGTCTGCGACATCGCCCCCGCCAACATAACCCTCTCCGCCTGCGAGCTTGAATTGACGTCCGTCGGGCGGGAACATATCCTCAAAGAACAAATTGACACCGTCGCCGCCGACTACGAGTATATTCTGATAGACACGCCGCCCGCGCTGTCGGTGCTTACCATAAACGCGTATGTGGCTTCGGACTGGCTTATTATCCCCATGATAGCCGAAATCCTCTCGCTTCAAGGCTTCGCCCAGTTGAAAGAAACGATTTTCGCCATAAAGAAATACTATAACAAACCCCTTGAAGTTCGCGGAATACTGCTCAACCAGTATAATCCGCGACTTATCCTTACCAAGGAAGTGGAGGAGTTGGCGAACATTATCGCGGAACAGCTCGACACCGACATTTTTGAACAAAAGATAACCTCCAGCGTGATAATCGCGGAAGCGCCCGCGCACGGCAAAACAATCACGAAATACGCGCCGCGCTCCAAATCGGCAAGGGAATTTTTCGACCTCGCCTACGAGGTTCTGGGGCTCGAAAAACCCGACCGCGTGGTAAAAAAATTGGGCAGGGGCAGACCGCGTAAACACCAGGGGGACGAAATATCGGGTTATTATCGGTGATTTTTATTTTCTTACGGCACGAAAACGGCGGAATTTTGTCCGCCGTAAAATTTTTTTTATTTTTTTCAAAAAACCGTTGACCAAGGGAAAAAAGCCATGATATAATAACTGTATTAGTTCATGTAATACAAAGAGAAAGGAGCGGTAATACTCATGGGTTTATCGAATTTTCTGCGCCGCGTAAACCGCGGCATTGCCTTGGGGCTGGCGTTGGTCGTCGGGTTGACCTGCTATCTGATTATCGACAACGTCGCCTTCAACGGCGAAAGGGAGGTCATAAGGCGGATTTTGGAGGACTACATTTCGGATATGAGCGGTTTTACCATCCTTCCGGAACAGTACACGGAAATAGGCTCCGAAGTGCCGGAATCCGTTATCGTGGATAAGATGAAGGAAAACGGCGTGTTGATTGACAAATATTTCTCAAACATCAACTACCGCGACATCGGGTCCGCAAAATTCTCAATCTCGCAAAGTTTGGAGCAGATACTGTATTCTAACGGAAAATCGGGGAACAAGGTCAAAAGTTGCGACGCCAAACTTACGCGGGTGAAAAGCATTAGAAAGCACGGGGCGAACCTCGTCACGGTGGAGGCCGTCGCCGACTTGACGATAGTGCGGACATTGGGAGCGGAAGCGTTGAACGTTTTTTACGCCGCCCCGTTTTACGGGGGCGGCGACATCCCCGCCGAATTGACCGAGCCGGCGAATATGGCTTTTACCATCCACAATTATGAATCATCGTTCACCTGCGAGATGACAAAAAGCAACGGCGTCTGGAAGTTTTCCTACGTAGGAAATATATCGATAACGGTCAGATAAAGGAGGGGCGGCGCAATGGAAACAGTTCTGAAAATAGAAAATCTGACAAAAAAGTTCAACAAGCGCGTAATCTTGGACAATATCTCGCTTGACGCCTACGCGGGCGAGGTGTTCGGGTTTTTGGGTCCCAACGGCGCGGGAAAAACGACGACCATTAAAATCATCACCGGGCTTCTCGACGCGGACGGCGGCAAAGTCGAGATTAACGGGTTTGACGTCGGTAAACGGTTTGAAAAAGCCATGGAGAATATAGGCGCCATCGTCGAAAATCCCGAGCTGTACGGATACATGAGCGGTTTGCGGAATCTGCGCCAGTTCAAGCGTTTGAGGAACGGCGTAACCGAAGAAAGGCTTATGGAAACGGTTCGTTTCGTGGGGCTTGAAAACCGCATAAAAGACAAGGTAAAAAGGTATTCGCTGGGGATGAAACAACGGCTGGGCGTCGCTCAGGCGATACTTCACCGACCGCGGCTGCTTGTCCTCGACGAACCGACCAACGGGCTTGACCCCGCCGGAATAAAAGAATTGCGGGACATTCTCAAAAAACTCGCCCACGAGGACGGGGCGGCGGTGTTCGTGTCCAGCCATCTGCTTTCCGAAATGGAGATGATGTGCGACCGCGTGGGGATAATATCGCAAGGGTGTCTGATAGCCGTAAAACCGATTAAAGAGCTGATGGCGCAGGCTGCGGGCGATATGGTTTACCGGTTCACGGTAAGGTCGGTGGAAAAAGCGCTGAAAATAATCGCCTCCATGGAAGAAATACCTTCCGAAAGCATACGGGAATCCGGCGAGCGGCATTTCGACGTATGCGTGGAAAGCGAGGAAACGATTGCTCAGATAACGGCGAAGCTGGCGGGCGCGGGCATAGGGATTACGGGCGTGGCGCCGCTGGAAAAGAGCTTGGAAGACATCTTCATGGAAATTACCGGCAAAGGGGGGAATCAAATTGCGTAAGCTGATAAACGTAATAATAAACGAGTATGTCAAGATTTTATTGAAACTGTCGACAATCGTCATGCTCATCGCCGTTTTTTTGGTGGCGCTGGCATATAACGGCATAATGCTTATAACCAACAGGATGCAGCAAAAGTGGTTCATTAACATTGACGCATATTACGGAACCTATGACGACCAAATCGCCAGGTTGAAATCGTCGAAATCCGAAGGCTGGGAAACGCAGGTGGAAATCCTGACCTATCTCAAAGACAACGATATACCGCAAAATTATCTGGACGACGACCATTGGATGCAAACGGCTGTCTACGCCATGTTCGATAAAAAGGACGAAGCCAAGGCGTTTTCGGAAGCAGGGGAAACAAAAAAGGCGGATAAAGCGCTCAAAACGGCGGACGAGTTTGAAAAGGCGGTCGCCGCCCGGGACTGGAAGGCGTACAACAGGGCAAACGTCATGGTGGCGCAAGCCAACCTCGATAATAACGACTATTCGGGGGTAAAATCCACGTATTGGCGCACGGACGAATATTTTGAGGTTTTGCTTTGGCGGGCGCAATACCAGGCGGAACACGAAATCCCGCCCATTGAAACGCACTGGAAGAATCGGCTGCTCTCCGGCGTCATGTCCCAAAAGTGTTCGCTTGTCGGGTTAACCGTCGTCCCCGAAGCCGAGCGGGACAGGGAAGCGATAGCCAAAGCGGAAAGAAAGATTATGCTTTGGGAATACAGGCTTGAAAACGATATAAGAGTCGACTCTTCGGAATACGGCGGCATTACGAGTCAGGTCGACGACTCTTCCACAAGTACGGGGTTCGGGTTCTGGCGCGTGTTCGCCGGGACGCCGAGGGGGATAACCTTTATCAGCGTAATGATAATCATCATCGCGGGGAGCGTTATTTCCTCCGAGTTTTCAACGGGTACGATAAAATACCTGCTTGTCAACCCCGTAAAGAGATATAAAATATTCATCGCGAAATACGTTTCGGTTTTGTCGTTCGCTTTTTTGATGCTGTTTGCCTATTATTTATTCAACGTGCTTTTATCGGGGCTCATCTTCGGGTTCGACGATTTGGGCGCCCCGTACCTGTATGTGTCGAACGGCGAGGTCGCGGAAGGTTCAAGTTTCCTGTTCGTCGCCTCAAAGTACCTCATAGCGAGCGTGGGGATGATTTGTATGGCGACCCTGTCCTTCGCCGTATCCTCGTTGGCGAGGAGTTCCGCCCTTTCAATCGGCTTAGGCGTTTTCCTGTACCTGTCCGGTTACAGCGTCGCGGCTGTTATGAGCGGGCTGGATATCGATTTCGGAAGGTATATCATCTTCGCCAACCTTGAACTCAACGAAATTTCCGAGGGAATAAGCCTGTTCAAGGGGCAAACGCTGACCTTCGCCATCGCCGTCATAGGGGTGTACATGACGGTATTCCTCCTCACGGCATGGGACGGCTTTGTACGCAGGGACGTCAAATAAAACGCGGTTACCGCAAAAAATAAAATACTTTCATTGGATTAAAAAAATTTTTAATGAAAGTATTTTATTTTTTGTCGATATATGTTATAATTATTAAAAAATACTGAAAGGGCAGGGTGTTTTCAATGGCGAAAATAGCTTTTATTACAGGTGGGACAGGCGGGAAGGCGCGGTGGGCGATAACCAATTACGCGCCGTTCGACAATGTCCTGTACATGGTTATCTCCGACGAACTCGACGAAGATACCGCCAAGAGGGTCAATTACAGCTGCGAAAAGCATAACATAGAATGGGACATAAGGCTTTCCGCGGATAACCTCGCCGAAATGGCGGAGGGGCGCAAATTTTCAATCCTTGACAACTTAGGCGCGTTTGTCAGCCGCATCGCGGCAAACAAATGCCCCAATCCCGACGACATGGACAACAACGTGAGGCGGGAAATCGAAAAAAAAGCGATTGAAGAAATCGAAGAGTTGATGGAAACCGTAAAGGCATCAAGCGGGAATCTTACCATCATTTCAACCGAACTCGGGTTTTGCCCGGTCCCGAGAGAAAAAGAACAGCGCTGGTTCAGGGAAATCCTCGGAAACGTGAATCAAAGGATTGCCAATCTGTGCAACGAGGTATACCTCTCGACAAGCGGAGTCACTTTCAAAATCAAAGGTTAAACAAAATTTAAGAAAGGATACTTTAAACCATGACTTTTGAGGAATTTGTAATCAGCGCGAGGGAACATAAGGCTTCCGACATACACATGACGGTAGATAAGCCCACCGTGTTCCGCGTCAACGGCGATTTGACGGAAATAGAGGGGTTAAGCGATATTCCCGTGAACAACCGCTTGATTTTGTCTTTGCTGAACGCCGACCAGGAGGAAAAGCTCAACGCGGGGAACGACGTCGAGTTTGTTATTGAGCTGAGCGACGGGAACAGGCAGCGCGTCAACGTCTACCGCCAAATGGGCAGGCTCGCGTGCGCCATTCGTCTGCTCAACAGCGTAATCCCCACGCTTGAAGAACTTAATCTGCCGGTTATTCTCAATGACTTGGCGACGAAAAAGAGCGGGCTGATATTGGTTACGGGCACTTCGGGAAGCGGGAAAACCACGACGCTTTCAATAATCCTCAACCATATTAACCATAACCGCCCCTGCCATATCATAACGCTTGAAGACCCGGTGGAATACCGCTACGAACCGGAAACGGCGACTATTCACCAACGTGAAATCGGGAGCGACGTGAAGGACTTTCAAACCGCGTTAAAGCATACTCTGCGCGAAGACCCGGACGTTATACTGGTCGGGGAAATGCGCGATTATGAAACGATGCAGCTGACCATAACCGCCGCCGAAACGGGGCACTTCGTTCTCGCCACGCTGCACACGAGGGGCGCCATTCACACCGTGAACCGTATAGTGGACGCCTGCCCGCCCAATATCCAGCACCAGATTTTGGTTCAGCTGTCGCAGATTTTGGAGGCCATTATATCGCAACAGCTCCTTCCGCTGAAAAACGGAAAAGGCAGGGTCGCGGCGCTTGAAGTTATGATTGGCAACGATGCCGTGAAAAACATGATTCGCTCCAATAAGTGCCACCAACTCGAAACCGCTTTGCAGCAAGGCAAAAGCGCGGGTATGTGTACGATGGACGACGCGATTATCGACCTTTACCGCCAGGATTTAATCACGAGGGAAACCGCGATGGCGTTCGCGTATGACAGGCTTAACATGGCGACAAAATTCTAAAAGCCCGGGGCGGGGCGTGTGTTCGCGCGCGCCCTCCCCGCGGTTTTGCCGCGAAGCGACGAAGACGGGGGCGTTATGGATATTAAGGGCTTCACCTACGGCTATTCGGGCAGGCGGGGGGACTTTCGCTCGCCGAAAGCGGTCCGGTCGCAGGAATTGCTGTACGACATCGGAATCAACTGGCTTTGCCTCGCCGTCGTCAACCACCAGAAAAACTTTT
>JAIRWE010000024.1 GCA_031253365.1 Oscillospiraceae bacterium
AAGCGCGCTTGAAATCGGCGACGAAATTTACAGCATAAACAAAATGAGGATAATCAGCGCGAGCGATATACTGTACAAGCTGAACAATTCCCTGCCGAAAACGGACGAAACCGGCAAATACATCGAGTATGAGTTTGTCGTTATCCGCGACAACAAGAAGGTCACGCTCCCCAACGTAAAATTGGCGTCGACCCCCAACGAGCAGGGCGGGGTGACGTATGTCAGGGATTTCGGCGTTTTTTTTGACGAAAACAAATCGTTTTCCAACGTCATAAATTATTCGTTTCGCTCCGCTGTAAGCCAGGGGCGAATTATATGGCTTTCCTTAATAGACTTAATCAAAGGGACTTACGGGTTGAACGACCTTGCGGGGCCCGTCGGGTTGGTGACGATTATCGGGGACGCGACGTCGCGGGCGGAGAATTTCGCCGAAAAGGTAAGTATGTTTATTTCGCTGACGGCGTTTTTGACAATCAACTTGGGTATACTGAACCTTCTGCCGGTTCCCGCGCTTGACGGCGCGAGGTTGCTCTTTTTCGCGGCGGAGGCGATAAGGCGCAAGCCGCTCAAAGCGCAGACGGAGGGAATGATTCATTTTATCGGGTTCGCGGCGTTGATGCTGCTTATGCTGGCGGTGACGTTCAACGATATAAAGAGATTGATTTTCGGCGGATAAAAAGAGAGCCTATGAAAAAAAAACTTGTTAAATGCGGCGGCGTTACCTTCGGCGACGGCAACGTCTACGTTCAGTCCATGTTAAGCCGCCGCGCGGACGACATTCGCGGCAATATAAGGCAGGCTCTGCGGTTGGTTAAGGCGGGGTGCGAGGTTATACGCGCCGCCGTTCCCGAAAAAAAAGACGCGGCGTTAATCGCGGCGCTTAAAGAAAACGTAAGCGTCCCAGTCGTCGCGGATATACATTACGACTATAAAATCGCGCTTGAAGCGATTAGCGCGGGCGCCGACAAAATCAGGCTCAACCCCGGCAACATGGGCGGCGCCGACAGGCTCAAAAAAATAGCGAACGCCTGCAAAGCCGCGAATATCCCGATAAGGGTGGGCGTTAATTCCGGCTCCGTACCCGTTTCGGGCGGGGTCAGGGACCTTGCCGGGTACGCCGTTGAAAACGTCCGCCTGCTGGAACGCTTTGATTTTGACGATATAGTCGTATCGGTAAAGTCGTCCGACGTTCCCGAAACAATCAAGGCTTACCGCGCTTTGTCGCGGTTTCGTTACCCTTTGCACATAGGCGTTACGGAAGCGGGGACGGAAAGGGCGGGGCTGCTCAAATCGGCCGCGGGCATAGGCTCGCTCTTATGCGACGGCATAGGCGACACCGTTCGCGTTTCGCTGACCGCCGAACCGGAGCGCGAGGTCGCCGCGGCGTTGGATATACTGAAAATCGCGGGAATAAAACACGCCGCCGCTTTCGGCGTCGAGGTGGTTTCCTGCCCCGCTTGCGGCAGAACGAAAATAGACGTCGTTTCGCTGGCAAAGCGCGTCGAGGGGCTTACGCGCGGTTTGAAGAAAAACATCAAAATCGCGGTTATGGGCTGTTCCGTGAACGGTCCCGGGGAATGTAAGGACGCGGATTTGGGGATAACGGGCGGCGACGGCGAAGGGCTTATATTCAAAAAAGGCGCGATTGTGAGAAAAGTCGCGGAAAGCGAGCTTCTCGCGGCGCTGACGGAGGAAATAAGGCAATGGCAAAATTAGGCGAACTTTTGAAGGACGCGCCGCTGTCCGAAAAAATAGCGTCCTGCGGTTTGGTCGAGGTGGATTTCAACAAGCGCGGGAACGTCTTGACATTACATATAATCGCGGACGAAACCGTCGGTTTCGGCGAATTGAGCGCGGCTGAAAACGCGATAAAGGATTTTTTGGACGCGGGCGACGTCAGGATAATTCCGCGGGAAAAAAAGCCGCCCGTTCCCGAAGCCCCGTCGGTTTCCGAATCCCCGCCCGTCCCCGAATCCCCGCCCGTCCCCGAAGCCCCGCCGGTTCCCGAAGCCCCGCCGGAAAAGCCCGCCGTGCTTTTCGGGCGGGAGATAAAGGCGGCGCCCGTTCCCATGTCGGAGTTGGAAACGAACGCGGACGTCACGGTGTGGGGAAAGATTTTTGAAAAAGACGTCCGCGCGGTTAAAAGCAACAAAACCCTCGTGCTTATCAGTTTTACCGACGGCACCTCGTCGCAGATAATGAAATTCTTCACGGACAAAGACAGGCAGTCCGCCGAAAAGCGTATGGCGGAAGGCGTTTCGGTTTTGGTTCAGGGGAAGTACAAATACGACGACTTTGAAAAGACAAACGTAATCGAGCCGGTTTCGGCAATGCTGTTCAACCCGCCGGAACGCGCGGACGACTATTCCGGGACGAAAAGATGCGAGCTTCATCTGCACACGAAAATGTCGGACATGGACGCGGTGAACACGGCGGAGGAATACGTCGGGCTCGCTTACAAATGGGGACACAGGGCTGTCGCCGTCACGGACCACGGAAACGTTCAGGCTTTTCCGGAAGCGATGGAGGCTTACGAGAACATCAAGTCCAAGAACCCCAACGCGGACTTTAAGGTGATTTACGGGGTTGAGGCGTATTTCGTCAACGACGGGACGCCGTTGGTGTCGGAAGGCGTGCAGCACCCGCTTAACGGGGAATTTACGGTTTTCGATATTGAAACGACGGGGTTGTCCCATTCTTCGGACAGGATTACGGAAATCGGCGCGGTGAAGCTCGTAAACATGGAAATCGCCGACAGGTTCCAAACCTTTGTCAATCCCGAAACGCCCATACCCGACAGTATAATCGCCCTTACCGGGATAACCGACGACATGGTTCGCGACGCCCCCCTTGAAAAGGAGGCGTTCGAGAGTTTCATAAAATTTTGCGGCGAGGATCCGGTCGTGCTTATAGCGCACAACGCGCCGTTCGACACGGGGTTTTTGCGGGCGGGTTTCAGGCGTTGCGGCTTGGAATACGGTTATGCGGCGATTGACACGCTGGCGCTTTGCCGCGCCGCCGTTCCCAACCATAAACACGGTTTGGGCGAAATGGCGAACTATTTCAAACTGGGCGGGTTTAACCACCATCGCGCCGTGGACGACGCGGAAATGACCGCGCGGATTTTCGCGAAAATCGTTTCGCAGGCGAGCAAAGGCAGGGCGCCGGAAAAAGCGGGCGAACTCAACGCCGCTTTGGGGGGCGTCGACGTGAAAAAGGAGAAGTATTTCCACCAGGTTATACTCGTAAAAAACAAGACGGGATTGAAAAACCTTTACAAGCTGGTTTCATATTCCAATTTGAATTATTATCACAAAAAACCGCGCATCCCCCTTTCCGAGCTGAAAAATCACCGCGAGGGTCTTATAATCGGGAGCGCCTGCGAGCAAGGGGAGTTATTCCGCGCCGTTTTGGAGGGAAAACCGCAGGAAACGCTTCTCAAAACGGCGGAATTTTACGATTACCTTGAAATTCAGCCGACGGGGAACAACGCTTTTTTGGTAAGGCGGGGCGATGTTGACAGCGAATTAAAGCTGCAGCTTATAAACAAGAAAATAGTTGAAATCGGAAAGGCGTTGAACAAGCCCGTGGTCGCCACGTGCGACGTGCATTTTATGAACCCGGACGATTTTATCTTCCGCGAGGTTCTTCAGGCGGGGCAGGGGTACGAGGACGCTTCCAGCCAGGCGCCGCTCTATATGAGAACCACAAAGGAAATGATTGAGGAGTTCGCTTATTTGGGCGAAGGCGAGGCTTATGAAGTCGTCGTGAGCAACCCCAATAAAATCGCCGACATGATTGAGGAGGTTCGCCCCATTCCGAAAGGCACCTACACGCCGAGCATAGCGGGCGCGGAGGAGGAGCTTGAACGGCTCTGCCGCGCGCGCGCGCGGAAACTGTACGGCGACCCGCTCCCCGAAATGGTCGCGGCGCGTTTGGACAAGGAACTCGGCGCGATAATAAAGTACGGCTTTTCCGTGCTTTACATAATAGCGCACAAGCTGGTAAAAAAATCCGAAGAGGACGGTTATCTCGTGGGTTCGCGGGGTTCGGTGGGTTCTTCGTTCGTCGCCAATTTAGCGGGGATTTCGGAGGTTAATCCGCTCCCGCCCCATTACCGCTGCAAAAAATGCCGTTTCACCGAATTTGTCGCCGACGGTTCCGTCGGCTCCGGGTACGACCTGCCGAAAAAGGCGTGTCCCGAATGCGGCACTGAACTCAATTATGACGGACACGACATTCCCTTTGAAACATTCCTCGGGTTCAACGGGGACAAAGCCCCCGACATAGACCTTAATTTCAGCGGGGAATACCAAGCGCAGGCGCATAAGTACACCGAGGAGCTTTTCGGCAGGGAACACGTGTTCAAGGCGGGAACCATTTCCGCCATCCAAAGCAAAACCGCGTTCGGCTTTGTAAAAAAGTTTGAGGAGGAACGCTCGCTCACGTTCAACAAAGCGGAAATCAACCGTCTTGTAAACGGCTGTACGGGCGTTAAGCGGACGACGTCCCAGCACCCGGGCGGAATGGTTGTAATACCGAAAGGGTACGACGTTTATGACTTTACCCCCGTTCAGCGACCCGCGGACGACGATACCAAGGACATTACCACCACCCATTTTGACTTCCACGCTTTGCACGACACGATTTTGAAATTAGACGAGCTGGGGCACGACGTCCCGACTTTGTACAAGCACCTTGAAGATATGACCGGCGTTAAAATCGCCGACGTGCCGCCGACGGACAAAAAGGTGATGAGGCTGTTCGTGTCCCCCGCGCCCTTGAAGCTGTCCGAGAACGACGGGGTTTTCCAGACCGGCACCTGCGGTCTGCCCGAGTTCGGGACGCCGTTCGTGCTGCAGATGCTGAAAGAAGCGCAGCCCAAGACGTTCGCGGATTTGTTGCAGATTTCGGGGCTGTCGCACGGCACGGACGTCTGGGTGGGCAACGCGCGGGAACTGATTGCCGAAAAGAAATGCAGGATTTCGGACGTTATAGGAACGCGCGACAACATTATGGTTTATTTAATGCGCAAGGGCATGGAACCGAGTTTGGCATTCAAGATAACCGAAATAACGCGCAAAGGGAAAGCCGCCTCACAGTTTGACGGCGAGATTTACGAAGCGTTCAGGGAATGCGGCGTCCCTCAATGGTATATCGAAAGCTGTAAAAAAATCAAGTATATGTTCCCGAAGGCACACGCCGCCGCCTATGTTACCGGAGCGGTAAAGTTGGGGTGGTTCAAGGTGTATTACCCGCGCGAGTTTTACGCGGCGGCGCTTACCAAGCATACCGGCAACATAGAGGTTAAGACCGTTCTCGGCGGAAAAAGCGCGGTTAAAAGCAGGCTTTCGGCGCTCGCCGCCGTTTCGGACGCTTCGCCCAAGGAAAAAGCCGTCTTTGACGCTCTCTTAATCGTGTATGAAATGCAGCTTCGCGGGATAGATTTGCTGCCGGCGTATTACAAGAATTCCCACCCCACAAGGTACATCGTCGAGGAAAACGGCTTGCGTCTGCCTTACGCGGCGATAGAAGGCTGCGGCGAAAGCGCCGCGCGCCGCCTTTCCGAAGTGATAGGAAGCGGCGATTTCGTGTGTGTGGACGACATTCAAAAAAAATCGGGGCTTAATAAAACCGTGATGGAAAAGCTGACCGCCACGGGGTTCTTCGGGGAGCTGCCGATTTCGGCGCAGATTTCGCTGTTCGAGTTGTAAATAATAATAATAAAAAAAAAAAAAAAAAAAAACGCCGCCCGACAGCGGCGTTTTTTATCGGCGGGTTTTTAATCCGTTTTGTCTATCAGGTGAACGACCCCGCGTTCCGCGTCCACGGAAACGTGCAACCCGTCCGTAAGGCTCTTTGTCGCGGCAATCGCCCCGACGATTACGGGCTTATCCAGCGTCAGCCCGACGATGGCGGCGTGGCTGTTCGCGCCGGGTTCTTCGGTGATAATCGCGGAGGACAGCTTGATGTATTCGAGAATTTTGTTTGACGTGGACGGTATTACCAAAACGCACCCGGGCTTGAATTTTTTCTCCACGTCTTGTTCCGTGCGGCAAACGCACGTCAGCCCCGAACCGGAGCTTTTGCCTATGCCCGCGCCGTTCACCAGCGATTCGCCCACGAGATGAACCTTTATCATATTGGTGGTTCCGCTGGCTCCCACGGGCAACCCCGCCGTGATAACGATTATATCGCCGTTTTTGATATACCCCGCCTTAAAGCACAGTTCCTCGCTTTTCTTCAAAACCTCGTCCGTTGACTGCATAACGGGCATAATCAGCGGGTAAACCCCCCACGAAAGGAACAGGTGCCGCGCTATATGCTCGTCTATCACGCAGGCGTAAATGGGTTGATTGGGACGGTATTTGCTGAGGAGCCGCGCCGTTTCGCCGCTTTTCGTAACGGTGAGAATGGCGTCCGCCTCCACGTCTATGGCGGTCGCGCACGCCGAATGGCACACGGCGTCGGCGACGCCCAAATGACTGCGTTCGCTGTGGTATCTGTAAAAACGCCTCGGGTAATTTATATCGTTTTCGGTGTCCTCCGCTATTCTCGCCATCGTTCTGACGGCTTCAATCGGATATTTTCCGGCGGCTGTCTCCCCGCTGAGCATAACCGCGCTTGTCCCGTCATAAATCGCGTTCGCCACGTCGCTGACTTCCGCGCGCGTCGGACGCGGATTCACTATCATGCTTTCAAGCATCTGCGTGGCGGTAATGGCGGGCTTGCCCATTTCGAGGCAGTGGTGTATCAGCTTTTTTTGGATGCTCGGCAGCAGCGCGTAGTCTATTTCCACGCCCATATCGCCGCGCGCGACCATTATGCCGTCGCTCACGGCGAGAATTTCGTTTATGTTATTCACGCCGTCGGCGTTTTCAAGCTTGGCGATAATACGCAGGCTGTGGCACTTATGCTTATCGAGAACGCGGCGTATGTCGAGAATATCCTGGGCGCGGCTCACGAAGCTGGCGGCGATGAAGTCAAACCCCGCGTTAATCCCGAATATGACGTCGTCCTCGTCTTTCTTGCTCAGATACGGCATACTCAGCCGAACGCCGGGAATGTTCACGCTTTTGTTGCTTTTGATAACGCCGGTGTTCTTGACGTCGCACACCACGTCGTCCCCGTTAATTTTTGAAACGCGCAGTTCGACAAGCCCGTCGTCAAGCAGGATTTTCGTTCCTACGGGAACGTCGGAAGCGAGGGTTTTATGCGTAATCGTGCAACCCGTTTCGTCGCCTTCCCTGTCAAAGGGGGTCAGGGTGAACGTGCCGCCCTCTTTCAGCGTCACGGGCTCCTTAAACGTCTTTAACCTCACCTCGGGTCCTTTTGTGTCGAGGAGCGCGCCGATGTACACGCCCATTTCCTCCCTTACCTTTTTCAGCATAGACAGCATAGCCCCGTGGCTCTCGTGCGTACCGTGCGAAAAATTGAACCGCGCTACGTTCATACCCGCCTCAATCATTCCGCGCAAGGTTTCTTCGGTTTCGGTCGACGGACCGAGGGTGCAGATGATTTTTGTCTTTTTCATGTTGTTCTCCTGTCAGTCATTGATGAGCTTCGGCTCAATCGCTATAAGCAACGCTCCGAATAAAACTACGCAAACAATAATCGGGGCGCGGCTGTCCGTTACGTAACCGCCCGGCTCTTCTTCCGTAAGGGCGGCGCTTTCGGTTTCGCCCGGCTCTTCCTCCGTAAAGGCTATGCTCTCGGTTTCGCCCGGCGGTTCGTCCGCCGCCGTCGTGAGCAGATACATTTCCACCGCTTCGCCCAAAGCCGTCCCGATAAGGTCAAGGTACCGAACCCGCAAAAGCCGCTCGTATTCGTCGGGGTTGCACAAAAAACCCATTTCAAACAGCATGGCGGGACAGCCGGCGTAGCGCGTCATTAAAAAATTTTGTTTTATCGGCGGCGTATAGTCGACGGACATTTCGGCGGCTATATGCCTTAACACGCTTTCGGCGGCTTTTTCGCTCGTGTCGAGGGTATAAAACATGAGCGGTCCGCTTTTTTCGTAAAAGTCCGCGTTCAGCGGAGCGGAATTGGCGTGGACGCACACGGAGACGTCGGGGCGTTCTTTGAACAGTTCGGCGCGCTGCCTTACGGGGAAATCCTCGTCGGCGTTTCTGACGAAGATGACGTTTACGCCGCGGCTTTCAAGATAACGCCGCGCTTTGTCCGCCACGTAAAGGTTAAAATCCTTTTCCGCCGCGCCGTAATTCCCCGGGGGTCCCGGCGCGCCCGGGTCGCTTCCGCCGTGTCCCGCGTCAATCAGGACGACGGCTTTCGACAAAAGCGCGGGAGGGCGTCTGAACGCGATTTCCAGCCCCGTTTCGGTAAACCGCGCGACATATCCGGCGGGCGGCTGTTCAAATTGAAGCTCATACGTCTGTTTTTTCGCGGCGTAAACCGTGACGACGGCTTTATCCCCCTGAACGGCGACGTCGTACAGCGCGTTTTCGTTCATTTCAACCGACAGGCGCACAGAATCGTTTTCCTCGTAAGTTTCCGCTTTTGAGATAACGATTTCGGGAACGGCGCGGTTCAGCATATAAACATTGTCCTTGAAGACATAGGAACCGTCTTCGAGTATATAACAATCCCCGCGCTCGCCCGCAAGCCTGAACACCGTTCCTTTCGCCAGGGGCGCGCGCATATACAGGTCGTCGTTAAAATCGTCAAAGCGCGAGATGTCGTCGTATTCCGTCGAACCGTAAACCGCGACCTCGTACATGGTGATTTCGTCGGGGGGCGGCGGGTCGGGCGGACGGCGGGTAACCGTGACGGTTTCGGCGTTTTCGCCGTTTGTGAAGACAAAAACGTTTTCGCCCGGCTCAAGCTCGGCGCGGAAAGTAAAAAAACCGTTCGCGGTGGTTCTGACTTCCCCGCCGTTCACATACAGCGGGAACCCGCTGTCGCACGCGCCGAGAAAGCTAATCAGCGAGAAGGACGTCACGCGCGCGTCGGGACTCGGGTGGGTTATGATTATGGCGCGCGGGTTCTCGTAGAAAAAAGGCTCGCCGCCAAACGCGAAAACCGCGGCGGTCAAGAACGGCGCGCAAATCGCGGAACATACAAGCAACCCCCGAAAACCCTTTTTCATGGTCGGCAACCCCTTAACAGTTTCCCCTAACAGAATATCATATTATATCGGTTCGGTCAAGCCTTTACGGATAATTTCCTTTTTCCAGCAACGCCGCGCATTCCACGTGGCGCGTCCTCGGGAACAAGTCGCACCCGCGAACCTTCGTCGTCTTATAGCCCGCCTTCGCCAACCTCGCGCAGTCCCGCGCCGCCGTCGCCGGGTTGCAGGATACCATGACAATCCTCTCGGGGGAAAGAGCCGCCGTGCCTTCAAGGGCGGTTTCGTCGCAGCCCTTTCGCGCGGGGTCAAGAATTACGACGTCGGGGCGGACGCCTTCGGAAGCAAGCGTTCGCGCCGCCGCCGCCGCGTCGCCGTGAAAGAACCGCGTGTTGGCGAAACCGTTCAGGCGGGCGTTTTCGGCGGCGTTGCCGACCGCGCTTTCCGAAAGCTCGACGCCGATAACGCCCTTCGCCCTGTCCGCCGCGGACAGCCCGATTGCGCCTATCCCGCAGTATAAGTCCGCTATGAGTTTGCCGCCCGGTTCGGCAAAATCGCTCACAATACCGTAAAGCGCTTCGGCGGCGGGGGTGTTGACTTGATAGAACGAACGGGGAGAAATCACGATTTTATTGCCGTTCATCGTGTCGGTAATGTCGCTTTCGCCGGCGAGCGCGATTTCTTTTTTCCCCAAAACGGCGTTGGTTTTGTCGGGGTTGACGTTCAGCGTGACGCCCTTCACGGCGGGAAAATTTTTCATAATCCTCCGCGCCGCCTCGCTCAGTTCGGGGACTTTGCGCCTCGCGACGAGCGTTACGTTTATTTCCCCGCTGTAATGCCCTCTTCTGATACATATTCGGCGAATGTCGCCGCCGTGCGCGGCTTCGTCGTATACGGAAAGCCTTTTTTCCCGTATGAAATCGGTTATAAAATCCGCTATTTCCCCGAAAACGTCGGGATGAAGCGCGCAGTTCACGCCCTTGTAAAGAGATATAATCCTGTGGCTTCGCACGGCGTAAAAACCGTATACCGCGCCGCCGCTCTTGTCAAGACCGACGGGATACTGCGCCTTGTTGCGGTAATTCGCGCTCTCCCCGCCGCCCGTAATCGGCTGAAATTCCGGCGAAAGTTTGCCCACCCGCGTGAACGCGTCGCGAATAAAAACCTCCTTCGCCCGCAATTCCGCCTCGTAGGAAATGTGCCGAAAATCGCAGCCCCCGCACCTTCCGAACACGCCGCAGCCGTCGATTATCCTGTCCGCCGACGGCTTTATGATTCGCTCGATTTTTCCGTAAACGGCGGACTTCGTGATTTTAAGGGCGCGCACGCTCAATTCGTCCCCCGCCGCCGAAAAAGGCACAAACACCGCCATGCCGCCGTATCTTCCCACGCCGCAGCCGTCGTTGCTCAGCCCCGTGACGGTTAAATCAAAAAGAGCGTTTTTATTCATCGTCAAACCCGTCGTCAAAGGGGACGGAAGAATTTTCGGCGGCGTCTTCGGGAATGAACAAGTCCTCGTAGCTGTACGAGGCGGCGACCGCGGGGTTAATCGCGGGTATGTCCTCTTTTTTATCAGTCGAAACCGAAAGCGGCTCGCCGGTCAAATCCCGCGGGACGACCATCAAATGCTCGAATTCCCCGTCGTTGAAACGGGAGGCGGGGGAGGTTGAATCCCCCCTTTTTCCGGCTTGCCGAAAATCCGCGTCCGTCACGGGGGTGAACCCCAATTCACCCTTTTGTTCCTTCGCGAGTCTGTCCCTTTTGAACAAGCTCGCGAGAACGACAAACAGCGACAAAAAAAACGAAATGACAACGTCTCCGGCGGGTACGAAAATGAGCTTCGCCGCCGCCAAAAGGACAAGCGGAGGAATCCAAAAACCCCAGTCGCACACAAGAACGGAGATGATTATATAAGCCGCGAGCGCGAAAACAAAAGACAAAATCGCCAAATTCCCCGCGAAAGCCGAGTACGCGATAGCGGCGGGGTTCAGCAGGAGAAGAAGGATTAACGTCAGCGCCACGCTTATCGCTTTGTCGTACAGATTCCCGTGATACAGCTCGCGTATTTTACCGGCGTGGATAAACCCTTTTTCAAAAACAGCCTTTAACTCGCTTGCTTCGTCCGTCAAAACGGGTATGTCTTCGAGCGCCTCGTTGAGGAAAACGGGCTTCTTCCCCTCCTCCGCCTCCCTGAGCGTCGTTTGGGTCCTCAGCCTTTCAAAGTCAAAGCTGTCGAACCGGGAATCGTCGATTTTAATCTTTGGTTTCGGGTTTTCATCCGACATAAAAATTATTTCTCCCTTTCGTTGCCGCCGCCCCCGCCGCCCCCGCCGCCCCCGCCGCCGCTTCGCGGGCGGAGTTCCCAAGGGGGACCTTGAAGTTCCTCGGGGCGCACCTTGATGTACCCCGTAACGCCGTCGTCTTCTTCCAGTTCTTTTCGCGCGCGCTGCCTTTCAAGCTCGATTTCCCTGTCTTGCGCTTTTTTGAAAATCAACGCCGCGGCTAAAGCCCCCGCCGCGATTATCACCAGCGCGATAAACAAAAACGTGTTCATTTCGGACGCCAATATGTAAACGAGAAC
>JAIRWE010000036.1 GCA_031253365.1 Oscillospiraceae bacterium
TTACTTTCATGAGAAGCTCTCCTTTGGTTTAATGTTTTAGTAGTAAACTCATTATACCATATTTGGGAACGCTTCTCATTCTTTTTATGGGTCACATCATTTTAACATATACATTTTGATATTTTTTCTAACTTATACAAATAAGCGTGTTTTTTTTGTATGTGTTGTACAAAAGGCGCGGCTTTCGCCATAAATGAGCACCAAAGTTTTTCTTTACAACCATGCGTCATTGTGGTATAATGGGCGTATGCCGTCGGAACGGCGGCGTTATGCGATTTTTTCGGCGGCGACAAACTCCGCGAGTGTTCGGGGGACATAACAGGGTGACAGTATGAAAAAAATATCTGTGACTATGGCGACGCTTGAAAGCCACAACCACATTATTGACGATATTCCGCGCGGCGTAAGGGTGTACAATGGCGGCGGCGTGGAATTTGAGGAGCAGGAACCGGGATTTTATTGGGCGCGTGTTCCGCACAAGGGCGGTTTCAAAACCGTTACCGTTGTGTTTACCCGCGACGGTATTGATATTGGAAAACATTTTTGCGATTGCACTTGGAAATACAAAGAGCCGCCTGTTTGCCGCCACGTCGTCGCGGCTGTGCTTGCCATTCAAGGCGGTGTTGTTGATTCGGGCGTGACGCTCGGCAAAACCGCGACAATCAGCGCTACGGTGAATCAGAGCAACACCGCAAAAGCGGTAGGGAGCGGCAGTCTTGACGTGTTCGCCACGCCGATGATGATTGCGCTTATGGAACGCGCCGCTTGTGAGTGTCTTGCCGATTGCTTGGAACCCGGGCAGACTTCAGTCGGAACGGGATTGACCGTTTCGCACAACGCCGCAAGCCCCGTTGGCGCGAAAATAACGGCGACCGCGACAATAGAGCGCGTCTTCGGGCGGAGAATTGAGTTCAAGATAACCGCCGCCGACAATTCCGGGGAAATAGGCGGTTGCAAACACACCCGCGTAATTGTCGACTCGGAGCGGTTCATGAAAAAAGCCGAAGGGCGAATATGACAGAATACGTAATCCCTGCTGAACGACTTCCGTTTCCCCGACAAAATTTTTTTTTGAAAACCGCCCGAAAAAAATTTTTTTACCATTGACAAACGCGCGCGGAAGATGTATAATCATATTACACATATAATATTACTATGTTTTGGTAAAGGAGAACACTGTTGGGTTTTCTCGAACTTATCGGCAATACGCCCCTGCTCGAAATAAAAACAAGCGGGTTCAAGCTGCCGGAAGGCGTCGGCGTCTACGCGAAGGCGGAGTATTTCAACCCGTCGGGTTCGGTTAAGGACAGGGCGGCAAAGAGTATGTTGCTTGCCGCGATTAAAGACGGCAGGCTTACGAAGGGCAAAACCATCCTCGATTCCACAAGCGGAAACACGGGGATAGCCTACGCCATGCTCGGCGCGGCTCTCGGGTACGGGGTTGAGCTTTGTTTGCCCGCCAACGCGAGCGTCGAGAGGAAAAAGATTTTGAGGGCTTACGGCGCGCGTGTCATTGAAACCGACCCGCTTGAAAGCTCCGACGGCGCATACCTTACCGCCAAGGACATGGCGGAGAAGGCTCCGGACAAATATTTTTTCCCCGACCAGTATAACAACGATGACAACTGGCGCGCGCATTACGACGGAACGGCGGAGGAAATATTGAGGCAAACGGATAAAAAAGTAACCCATTTCATAGCCGGCGCGGGAACATCGGGAACGTTTACGGGGACGTCGAAAAAACTGAAAGAACATGGGGTAAAGGCGGTTTTGATGCAGCCCGATTCGCCGTTTCACGGTCTTGAGGGAATGAAGCATATGGAATCCACCATAAAGCCGGGTTTTTTTGACATAACGCTGGCCGACGAAGTAATCGAAATAAGCACGGAAGCGGCTTACGCCATGACGCGGCGGCTCGCGAAAGAAGCGGGGCTGTTCGTGGGGGTGAGCGCGGGGGCGAATGTTCACGCCGCTTTTGAGGTCGCCAAAAACCTGCCCGCCGGTTCGTTGGCGGTAACCATACTTTGCGACAACGGATACCGATATATGACCGAACCGGTTTGGGAGGATTAACGCGCCTATGCTGTATATGGACGACGGATTAAAAAGCGCCGTGGAGCGCGAGGGCGAAAAGGCTTATCCGAACGAGTGCTGCGGCGTTCTTTTCGGGGAAGTCGGCGAAAGCGGCGACAAGCGGGTTCGGCTGATTGAACCGATTGTCAACTCACACGAGGAAAGCGAGAAGTACCATCGTTTTTTGATAACGCCCGACGACGTGTTGGCGGCGGAATTAAAAGCGAGGAGCTTGAAATTCGACGTTTTGGGCTTTTACCATTCGCACCCGGATTGTCCGGCGGAACCGTCGGATTATGACAGGGAACACGCCCTGCCGTTTTATTCCTACGTAATAACGTCCGTAAATAAGGGCGAGGCGAAGGATTTTAAGAGTTGGGAACTCGTCGGGGACAGGTCCGGGTTTATCCCGGAAGAGGTTAAGGAGGGATAAATATGATTACGGTGTTGATTCCGTCGGCGCTTCGGGCGTTTACCGAACGGCAGTCGGAAGTGGAAGTCGAGGCGGAAACGGCGGGCGGGGCTGTCAGAGCCGTCGCGGAAAAATTTCCGGATATTCAAAAGCATCTGTACAAAGACGAAAACAGCCTGCGCGATTTTATAAATATTTTCGTTGACGGAAAAAACATTAAGAGTGCCGACGGGCTTGACACCGCACTGAAAGACGGCGCCACGGTCATGCTTGTCCCCGCGATTGCGGGCGGTTCGCCCGATTCCGAAGACGGCGGCGAGTTGACCAATGACGAGGTCGCCCGTTACAGCCGCCATCTTCTGCTCCCGGAAATAGGCGTCGAAGGGCAGAAGAAGCTGAAAGCCGCGAAGGTTCTCATTATCGGAACGGGGGGGCTCGGTTCCCCTTTGGCGCTGTACCTCGCGGCGGCGGGGGTCGGGACTCTCGGGCTGATTGACGCCGATTTCGTGGACGAGTCCAATTTACAGCGGCAGATTATCCACGGGGTTAAAGACGTGGGAAGACCCAAAGTGGCTTCGGCAAAAGACAGAATAAAAGGGATAAACCCCTGCGTAAGCGTCATAACCTATAACGACAGCCTCACAAGCAAAAACGCGCTCGACATTATTTCCGAATACGACATAGTCGCGGACGGCACCGACAATTATCAGACGAGGTATATTGTGAACGACGCCTGCGTCCTGCTCGGAAAGCCCAACGTGTACGGCTCCGTCTTCCAGTTTGAAGGGCAGGTGAGCGTTTTTAACGCCAAAGGGAACAACCCTTGTTACCGGTGTCTTTATCCCGCTCCGCCCCCGCCCGACTTGGTTCCGTCATGCGCCGTCGGGGGTGTGCTCGGGGTTCTCCCTGGAATAGTCGGGACGTTACAGGCGAACGAGGTTATAAAATTGATTGTGGGCGGCGGCGATACGCTTGAAGGCAGGCTTTTGGCGTTCGACGCCTGGAAGATGAAATTCAGGGAGTTGACGCTTGAAAAAGACGTTAATTGTCCTATATGCGGGGAAAACCCGACGATTACCGAGCTTGAAAGCGATGAGCAAATCTGCGAGTTTTGCGGAATGAGCGCTAAACCCGCGGAGGAATCCGTTCCGGAAATCGCACCCCTTGAATTAAAAGAAAGGCTTGACAACGGCGAGGAAATAAAGATAATCGACATTCGCGAGCCGCACGAAAGGGCGATTGTGAAGTTCGCCTACAAGAACAGCACCGCGCGGGCAATTCCCGAGGGGCAGCTTGTGCGCCGAAGCGGGGAATTGGGCGACGAAGCCGTTATTCTCTGCAAGGAAGGGAAGAAAAGTATACGCGCTATCAGGGAATTGAAAGAGGCTGACTGTAAATG